>JAYRVN010000389.1:0-6056 GCA_041918535.1 Chloroflexota bacterium | reverse complement strand
TTTCTTGGCTCAGCGCGCGGAGATCATAAATCTTGGCGAAAGGTTCGGATAAGTTAGACATGGTTTCGGCCGAATCCGCAGCAATATAACGTCCGCCTTCTTCCGCCAGCACCGGCAGAGGCGGCAATGTGGCTTCATAGATAGGCGGTTGGTCAAGCTCAATTTGATCTTTGAGCGTCAGTCCGCCCCCGCGCGCGCGACTGACTTCATAAGCCACCCAGAGTAGACTTTGGGTATCCAGCAGGTCTTGCGGCGCATAATCGGTCAGTTGCGCCTGCAATACCTGCGCCTGTTGCCGGATGACCCGGTAGGCCGCGCCGGACGGTTGCGGCCGGTAATGTTCGCCCGCTCCCATGAATTGCATGAACCAATATGTCAGGCGCGGCTTGACCAGAATATCGCCGGTCGGGTTGAGCAAAGACAGCAAGTAGGTGGGCAGCGGCCAGGTGTTGGGCAGAGCATGGCGCGTCAGGAAAGCGGTATATTCATCCAGACGCGCCTCGACCGGCGCCTGGCCGTGCAGCAGGGAATAGAGGTGCGCGCAAAAGGCCGGGCGCGGCAGTTGCGGCTGATAGAGCAGCGCCAGGTCGCCCCGACTTGCCTGCGCCGTCCAGAGCAGATGCGTGGCCCGGCTGAGTTGTTCCAGGCGCGCCAGAATTTCTTCATAGCGGGCGGCCTGAACCAGCGGCTCTAAACCGGCCGGGCTGAGCAGTTCTTGCGCCAGGCGCGCGGCTTGTCGGCGCGGCGCGATTTCGTCGGCGACGAAAGCGGGGTGGGCGAAGCTATCCCAAGCGGGATAACGTTCACGCGCCAAAGCGACGAGTTCACGCGCCTGGTAAACCGGTGTGGCAACCATATTCGGCCGAAAACACAACGGGTCCAGCCTTTCGGCCGAACCCGTGCGGATGGCGGGATAGTTACGCGGTTAGGCGGTTGCGTAGTTTCCGCGCCGCCGACAACCAACCACCAAACAACTGAAACTATCGAACGGCCCGCTAATACTCCACCATTCGCGGCAGCGCTTTCGCCTGCTCCACCCAATTCGTCACCGATTTAAGCGGCGGCAACCGGCGCACCAGATTCTTCTCGGCATTCACCTCGCCCATCTTGACCGTCAGATTGTCCGGCCGACGACGCGATAGCTCGACCACCGTGTCCACCCCTGCCGCTTCTAGCAGGTCGGCGTATTGTGTGCCTACGCCCTTAATGCGGGCCAGGTCGGCGCGATTCACCCACTCCAGGATGCGTTTGGCGTCAATGCCGCTCTTCTCGGCCAGCGCTTGCCGCCCTTTTGGCATCTTGCCCGTTTCCAGTAACGCCTCAACCGATTTGACGCCGGCCGCTTCCAACTTCGCCGCATACGCCGGGCCAATGCCCTCAATCGCGTGTAACTTAGTCATGCCCAACTCCTTCCTTTGTAATCAATATTTTGTCGTCAAGGTGAAAAACATCCCCTTGATTGTACTGCAAATAGTGTAAAAATCAGACCCCGCCGGGCTAATTTTAGACACATTTTTCTGCCGACGCTCCGCCAGGCAAGCCGATAGTTTGGGAAGCGCGGGGAGAGGATTCGGCCGATTTCCCTCGCTATTGCCCCAGACACCCTTTTCGGTGGCTCTGCCGCCGCCCGTCAGTTACGCCCGATACAAAACGTCCAGATACCGCTTTAGCATGTCGCCGATGACGCCTTTCAAGGGCAGCGTGGCGGCCATGCCATAAACCGGGGCCATGCCGCCCGCGCCGGGAGGATTGGCTTTGACGACGGCGATGGCGTCTTGCAGGTCAGCCAGGAAACGTTCCACCACCCCCGCTTGCGTGTGGCGCAAGGTGACGCATAGATGCGCGGCGGGCGGGTGATGTAGCCCGTTCAAGCTCCAGCCCCGCGCCGTCATGGCGTCCAGGATGCGGTAGATGTCTAGCGTGTCGGAGGTGAAGGCGACCACCCACAGCGGATCGCCAAGAATGCGCAGTTCGGGGATGATAACAAGGCCGGCTTTGAGACGGGCCGCCGTTTCCAGGATTTTGGCGGTAGCCTTGAGGTAGCCTTCTTCGCCCAGGTTGACCATGGCGGCCCACGCGGCGGCACTCAGCGCGCCCGGCCGACTGCCGGCGAAGGTGGGCGAAAAGTAGAGGCCGCCGGGCCAATCGGCGAGGGTGTAATATTGGTAATGGCGCAACTCCGCGCCGCGATAGAGGATGACGGAAGTGCCTTTGGCCGCATAACCGAACTTGTGCGTATCGGCCGAAATGGATGTCACGCCCCGCAATCGAAAATCAAAGTCCGGCACAGGATAGCCCAGCTTCCTGGCCCACGGCAGCACAAATCCGCCCAGGCAGGCATCCACATGCAGCCCCACCCCTTTGGCATAGGCCAGGTCGGCCAGCGCAGGGATGGGATCGATCATGCCGTGGGGAAACGAGGGAGCGGAGCCGACCAACGCCACCGTGTTCTTGGTGATAGCGCGGCGCATGGCGGCTATATCGGCGCGATACGCCGCATCCACCGGCGTGCGCACCAGAGTGAGGTTGAAGTAGCGCGCCGCCTTGTCGAAGGCGGCGTGGGCCGTGACCGGGGCCACGACCTCCGGGCGACGGATGCCGAGCGTGTCCCGCGCCAGGTCGCGATACGCTTTCATCGCCAGCAAGATGCTCTCCGTGCCGCCGGAAGTGACTGTGCCGTCAATCTCGTCCGGCGTTTCGGCCGAACCCAACATGTGCGCCGTCATCGCCACAATCTCCGCCTCGAACTTGGCCGCGCTCGGCCACAAATCGCTGTGCAGTGGATTGCTCTGCGAATGTAAGGCGTAGACCTGATTCAAAAAATCAATGTGCCCCTCGTCGCCGTGATAGACTGCGCCCGACACATAGCCGTCGCGCCAACGCGCTTGCTCGCGCTCGCGCAAGGCGCTTAGCTCGGCCAGGATGTCAGCGCGCGGGCGGCCGATGGGGGGGAGTTGGGTGTTTCGGCCGAATTCCGCCCGGTAGGGATGCGCCGATTCCTCCAAATCAGCCAACAACGTGGCATACTCGCGCTCCAACCGCCGGCGCACGACCGGCAGCGCCTGCAACCGCCGTTCCACCCTTGCTACCAGGCGTGGATTAGCCCGGCCCAACCACTTTGTCACCGTTTTTATGATGTCCATACCATTTTCCTTGCCCTGTTTGTCGCCCCGGTTAGGCCTGCCGGTTTAGGCGGGCGTAGATGGCTTTGTTGCGGCGGTATAGGTTCAGAAAGGCGGCGTAGAGTGAGTCGTAAATCGGCCGATTCTGTGGATTCGGTTCAAACTCCCCCGCCAACGTCACCTGCTGCGCCGCCGCTTCAAACGTCGTATATCCCAGCCCGACCGCCGCTAAAATGGCTGCCCCCCGCGCATTGGCCTCCACCGGGCGCGCCACCTGTTTGATCGGCCGATCCAGCACATCCGCCAAAATCTGGCACCACAGCGCCGAATTCGCCCCGCCGCCGATCACATGAATCGCCTCCAGCCGCCGCCCGATGAATGTCTCCACATAGCCATGCAGCCAGCGCGTATTGAATGCCACCCCTTCCATGACCGCCCGGATCGCGTGCGCCCGCGTGTGGTGCAGCCCCAGGTTGTGAAACCCGCCGCGCGCCGTATGGTCATCCACCGGCGCGCGCTCGCCGTTCAGCCAGGGCGTGAAGATCAGCCCGTCGCTGCCCGCCGGCGCGCCCGCGGCCAGGGCGTCGAATAAGCCATACGCCCCTTCCGGCGCGCCCTCCGGCGTCAGGGCGTCGCGTGGAAACAGCAGCCGGTCGCGCAAGTAAGCCAGGCACGCTCCCGCCGTCTCCTGCTCGTTAATCAGCAAATAGCGCCCCGGCACGGCCGAGGGCAAAGACGCCATATTGTGCAGCACATCCGTCTTCTTGAAGGGCACATGGCAGCTCAGCCAGGACGACGTGCCGATATACAGATGCGCCGCATAATCGCCGATAGCGCCGGAACCGATAGCGGCCGAATGCAAATCCGGCGTCCCCATCACCACGGACGCGCCCGGCGGCAAACCCAACTCTGCGGCCACTTCCGGCAGAATGGGGCCGAGCACCTCCACCGCCGGCTGCAAATCGGGCAACTTAGCCCGTTCCAACGTCGCCAACGCCAACAATTCGTCGTCGTAGACCACCTGGTTAATCTGCCGGTTGTCCGTCACCCAGTGCAAGGCGATGGAGTCATACGACGCGGCAAACCGCCCCGTCAGCCGCAGATTGAGGTAATCTTTCGGCTCCAGGAACTTGTAGGCCGCCGCGTACACCTCCGGCCGTTCGTGGCGCAGAAAGAGGATGTGCGCCGTCGGGTCTTTGCCGGAATGGCTGGGGAGGCCGCCGGCGTGTTGCACCCATTTCACCAGTTTGCCCACCCCGTAGCCCGCCACCTTCAGCCGGCCGCCCGTCGCCTGATCCATGTAACGCGCGCCGCGCGCATCCATCCAGATGATGGCGTTTCCCAACGGCCGGCCGGCGGCGTCCACCGCCACCGTCCCGCCCCATTGCGCCGTGCACACCACCCCCACGATCTCCTCCGCCGGCGCTAGGCCGCGTCCCAACAGGCGGCGTGTGGTCGTCACAATCGCCCCCCACCACGCCGCCGGGTCTTGCTCCACCCCGTGCGCGCCAAAGTGGATCAACCCCGTCTCCCCTATCTCCACGCCGAGAATGCGTCCTTCCGTCGTCGCCAGCGCCACCTTCGGCCCGCTCGTACCCAGATCAATCGCCAATATAGTCGGCATACCCACACCCCCGCGCCCAACTACCCAACCACTCAACTACCGCACTAACTCACCCCTTCACCACGCCTTCCCGATCTGGGTCACGATCCAATCCGTCGTGCGCGGCCAGAGGCGGCTGAGATGGACAATGCCCCAATCAATCGGCGTAATATACACCTCGCGTCGCTCTTTCTCGATGGCGCGCGCGATGGCCTGCGCCACCCGTTCCGGCGTCACGCGCAGCCAGTCGAAGCGCGACCGGCCGGGACTATCCAGCAGGGCGGTGTGAAATTCGGTGGCCGTCATGCCCGGATAGACCAGCGTCACCACGATGGGCGTGCCGGCCAACTCCATGCGCAGCGCCCGGCTGATGAAGTTGACGGCGCTCTTGCTGGCGGCATAGACGCCGTTATCCACCAGCGGCCGCTGGCCGACAATCGAAGAGATGTTGATAATTTGCCCGCGCCCCTGGCGCAGCAGGTGCGGCAAGGCCGCCTGAGTGAGGTCAAGCAACCCCAAGACATTGGTGTTCAGGATGGCGCGGGCGCTGAGTGGGGTTATCCGGCTGATGGGGCTGCGGTGGCCCAGGCCGGCGTTGTTGATGAGCACGTCCAGGCGGCCGAAATGGGCCACGCTCGTCTCCACCAATTGGCGGCAATAGGCCGGGTCCTGGATGTCGCCCGGCAGAACCAGCCGCTCGCCGGGATAGGCGGTCAACGCGTCCGCCAGCGCCGCCAATCGCTCCGCCCGCCGCGCGCTGAGGACAACCTGCGCCCCGCGCTGCGCCAGGGCGCGCGCGGTGGCTGCGCCAATGCCGGCCGACGCCCCGGTGACGATGACGACGCTGCCTGCCAGTTGCATACCGGCTATTGTACCATAGCCGGCACGCCGCGCCTTGCCGGAACGGCGTTGTTAGGGGCGGATTATGTTACAATCCTGTTCAGGCAACGGGTCAAAAGAGGTGGCGCGGTGAGGACACCGGCCACAGTGGGACGATGCGAAAAGCGGCGCGGCGGGGACGCCGGCCGCAGCCGGATGACAAGGAGGTTCGAGCGTGCGCAAGAATGTGGGGCTGGCGCTGATTTTGATTGCAGGGTTGACGGCGGCGCTGACGGCGTTGACGTTTTGGTTGTGGCCGGGCCTGGAACGCACAGCCGTCCAACTGGCTGTTGTGGCCGGCGCGGCCGTGGTGAGCGGGGTCACCGTGCTGGCCGGTATAGGTCCTACGGCTGACCTGATTGAACGTCTGCGCCATCCGCCGGAACCGCCCCCGCCGCCGTTGCCGACGAATGTGCCCATGGAATTGCCGCGCTATGACCCGCACTTTGTCA
>JAYRVN010000388.1:0-4646 GCA_041918535.1 Chloroflexota bacterium | reverse complement strand
TACGCTTCGCGGAAGACGGCCGGTTTGTCCGGGCTGAGATTGATGACGCAGTTGGAACTGATGACGTCCACGCTGTCCGCAATCACCGGCAACGCCTCAATCACGCCCTGACGAAACTCCACATTTTGCGCGCCCAATTGCTCCCGGTTGCGCGCCGCTTTTTCCAACATGGCGGGCGTCATGTCTACGCCGATGACGCGCCCGCTTGCGCCGACGCGCTCGGCGGCGAGAAAGCAATCAATGCCGCCGCCGGAACCGAGATCCAGCACAACTTGCCCCGGCTGGAGTTGGGCCAGGCTGATGGGATCGCCGCAGCCCAGGGAGAGGCCGGTGACGTCGGTGGGCAGTGCGCTCAGATCGGCCGAATAGTCGCAGCAACTCACGCCCGCGCTCTCATCACAACAACTCCCCGCCGCGCCCGGCTGAAATGTCGTGGCAATCCGGCTGTACCGCTCTTGCACCTGGTCACGAATCTGATCGGCAGGTAATGGGTTCATATTTCACCTCATATTGATATTTGTCTATTTAACTGCGTAAAAAAAGGCGCGTTCAACGCACCGGGACATCCTCAACCCGGATGACAGCCGCAGACGTTCGCTCCGGGGCAAACACCGCCATGAGTGTGCCGCAGCAGACAGCCATCGCGTCCTGGTTCAGCGTATAGAAGACCTGTTTGCCCTCACGCCGGGTATACACCAGCCCCGCTTCGCGCAAAATGCTCAGGTGATGCGAAACGGTCGGTTGCGAGATGCCGCCGGCGCGCTCGACCACATCGCTGACACACAACCAGTTGCAGCATAGGCCGCGCATGATCTCTTGCCGTGTTTCATCCGCCATGGCCTTGGCAAACATCACCGGGTCTATGGCCTGGGACTGTTCTCCAGTCATCCATTCACCCCATCAAATCGAAGAGTGTCTATACAAGATAAATTATATAGACAAAAATCAATATGTCAACTATTTGGTAATTCTTCCCCGCCATTCCAAACCGCAATTTTCCATCCGAAAGACAGCCCCAAAGCCGCTTGGGCTAATCTTCATTGATCAGGTAAAGCAAGTTGTCCTCCACGCGATAGATCAGGGGAGCAACTTGGACTTTAGGATAGCGCAGACGCAGCCGCTTCGCTTCGCTGAGCACGAAATCCACTTCGTTTCCGATTTCGAACATAGGCGCAAAATGCATGAAATGCTCTTCGGCCCACTCTTTATCCCAGCCGGCGTTATCCACCAGGCCCTGTATGAATTGGTCTTTTCTGGCGATTAGATTCACCATGCCGCAATGGGTATGTCCGATCAAAGCTATCGCGCTAACCCCGCCGACGGCGATGGCATACGACACCTTGAATTCGCTATACCGTAGATTGGCGCCCCCGGCGCGGATGATGTAGGCGAAGTTATCCGGTATCCGCAGGTGCTTGCGATTGTCCATGCACATGCCGATTAATAGCTGCGCCTTGGTGAAAGAATCCAACGAACGCCCAAGATTGTGATATTCCAAAAGGAGTCCGATTGGCGTATTTCGGTAGACCGGGAAGATGTTATCTGGCTCTAAAACAGTTACGAGACGTTTCATGTTTTACCTTTTAGCCATTTGGCAATGGGTGGCCCAACGCTTTCTTAAACGACGGGCTGGTTGACAGACCGCTTGCGCCCGCCGAGGCTAGTCAAGGCGAGTTCCATTCTGGTGATTGCCCGCAGCTTGGCAAAGTCAAATGGCGGCGTTACCGCGCAATCGGGCCCAGAAATACCCCAGGGGGGAATCGAACCCACGACCTTCGGATTAGAAGTCCGCTGCTCTATCCGCTGAGCTACTGGGGCCAGATATGGCGGTCTGTTGTTAATCAATGCCCATATATGGCGCTTTCCGTTAGGGTCAGTTTGTAACGTTTCGGCTTAATCCGCTGTGTTACAAATCATTGTAGCGCGTTCCGGTTGAGACGCCAACAAGCTGCACCGCTGAAAGGCTGCCTGTCTACAGCGCCCCGAACAATACCGCCCCCAGGGGCGCTTGGGCCGGAAAGACCGTCCGCAAGGTTGACAAATGACCACCCGCCCTGTTGCGTTAGCTTGTGACAGTAACGCCGGGTTAGGGGCGTGCCATTTGTCCGGCCCGTTGTCGGTAGGCGGCTTGTTTGCAGGCAATGGAGCAATACCGCTTGCGCCGGTTGCGCCCTGGGTACATGACGCGCCCGCATTGGTCACAGGGGCGGGTTCGGCCGAATCCATCATCTCTGTTATCGCCGGGTTCATCTTCGCCGCCTACCGCTCCGGGCTGGAATTCGCCCGATAAGGAAAATTTGCGCCCACATCCGGCCCCCGCCCGTTGCTGGACACGATGACGGGTTCGGGGTGGGAAGCGGCCCTGACGCCGCTGGGGTTGGGCGGGTCGGCCGGGTCAGGCAGGTTGGGCAGGTTGGGCAGGTCGGCTACATTGACGCCTGCCGCTCGCAATAGCGCCGGGGCGTTGTGCAATGCCGTTTGCGCTATGGCTTGCTGCGCCTGGTCGCTGCCGTACCATTGGGCAATCTGCCGGGCGGCGCTCATGCGGGCGTTTAGCTGGAAGTTCTTCACCAGTTTGGCGGCTTCCATCTCTGCCCGTTGCGCCGCTATGTGGGCGTCGAATTGTTCTTCTTCAAACTCTACTCTTTCGGCCGCTTCCCGCCGCGCGCGCATCTGTCCAGGGGCTAACATGTGAGTGAGAACCGCGCCCAGGGCCATGACTGCCGGGGCCAGGGGCAAGCCGTGACGAAGATACCCGCTTAACGCGCCGGAAAGGGCTATGCCCGCGTGTAACTGGGAATCGGCCACAATGCCCAGGCAGGCCAGCGTGAAGCCTACGCCATAGGTCAGGCCGGCGGCTATGCTTTGCGCCGCGCCGGTTATGCGTTGATTGTGCCAGGCGAGATAGAGCGAGAATAGCACCAGTTCCAGCACGATGATGCCGAAGGTTTGCGCCAGGCGCGCCAGGTCACTGTTACCGGCATACGTCCAACTGGCGCTGACGCCGTGATAGCCTGAGTAGAGCAGGAAGGCGACTTTTGCCAGATGCAGGCCCCAGCCGCCGACTGCGCCTACCGCTTGCCCGACCCGCCCAGGCCCGGCCGGTTTCTGTTGGTTAAAGAAGTCTTGTTCAAACATGGGTTTACCTCACGATGACATCAGCATAGCGGGCGTAAGTGCGCGCCCGACAATCTTCACACCGCCCACACCGGCAACCAGGCGCAACGGGGGCGGGGTCGCCGTCTAGCAGGCGGGTTATGAGCAAGCCTACGCTGTACTCTTCGCCGCGCTTGAGGGCTGCCGCGCGCGCGGTTACATGCGCCCGCACATAGTCAACGGGCGGGCGGGCGGCCAATAGCGCGCGCATTTTGGCGGAGTTTCGGCCGATTCCGGCCGCCGTTAGCATGTGGGCAATTTGCGCCGCGTCGTTGCTTGCTTGCTGCTGCTTATCACCAGACGGAATAAGGGTATCAGTAGTAGTAAGGGGGGCGTCAATTGACGCGGGGGGGCCGCTTAGGGGAAGGGGCCAACCCTGGGGGGCGGTTGCCGGCCATGCCCAACCGCCGCCCGTGGCTTCTGCCAGGCCGAGGCGCTCAAGCAATGCCGCGCCCGCTTTGACAGAGTTAACGCTATAACCTGTTAAGAAAGCCAGGTCACGCGGCCCTAACACCACGCCCGGTTGCTCTAGCAATGCCAGCAACACGGACGCAGGCGCGCCGCGCAACAGTCTTACAACCAATTGTTGGCCCCCCGTTGTCGGGGAGGGGGAAAACATGATAATATCTCCTTTGGTGGGAATCGTCGCTCCGTCACAGTTTGACGAGTCCCCGCCCTAGTGCGCCCCAGGCTTAACCCTGGGGCGTTTGCATTGCCGGTTGTGGGTGTGTCTATGGGGTTAAATGGAGTAATAGCGCCTCCCAACGCCACCGGCCCGCCGGTCTGGGAGAGGGGGCGGGCCGGTGGGTTAGATTGAATCACGCCGATTAGCGATTGATTCCGTTGCCGTAGGTTTCCCAGACCTACGGGGTAGTATAACGCAAAAATTACTTAAGTCAATATCCGCTATTGTAATAGCCTGTTATTATTGTGCGAATTATTTACAATTAGGGTATGGATTTACTGACTGTCGAGGAAGCGGCTACTGAATTAGGCTTGCACTACGTTACCGTTTACCGCTTTTGTGTTGCCGGCCGCCTGGGGCAGAAAATCGGGCGGCAATGGCTTGTCACCCGTGAAGAGTTAGACCGCTTCAAGGCTATTCCCAGGCTTACGGGCCGCCCGCGTAAACAGCGCCCGGATTCGGCCGAATCTGACCAACTCCCTGCCCCCTAGCTACTGTTGGGCGTCCCTACTGACAGCCATCATGCTCATATGCATTTACCCTTTGAGGTGGAGGAAACATGATTGAACTCGTCTCGATTAGTGGACACACGATACCCAAGATATTTTGCGACTCATGCGGTGAAGAGATTTCTAACGCAAAGGAAGCCGCTGTTGTGTTCAGCAATTTCATGGGCAACAACCAACGCGTGAGTGCATCCTATGTGCACAAGGATTTTGTGAAGGGTAACTGCATGAAAAAAGCAGAACAGCTAATTCGTGCAAAAGGCGAAGAACCAGGATGGGCAGAGCTAAGCAGCCACATG
>JAYRVN010000387.1:0-1707 GCA_041918535.1 Chloroflexota bacterium | reverse complement strand
TGACGGTGAAGAGATCGGCGTACATGTGAACGTTGTGGATGCCGAGGCGCTTTAGCTCGCGCAGCTCCTGCATGATGTTTTCCGGCGAGCGCACACGGGTGGTGTATTGGTAGCTGACATGCTTGATGCAATAGGTGCAACCGGCCGGGCAGCCGCGGCTGGAGACGATGAAAGTGAACGCTCCCTTGATCATCGGCATCCGATGTTTGTCTAGCGGCAACAGATGGTGCAGCGGCAAGGGCATGTCATCCAGATTGGGAATGAACGGGCGGGTTGGGTTCAGACGAATTTGGTCGCCGTCGCGCCAGGCCAGCCCTTTGATGCCGGATAAATCGGCCGAATCGTCCGCCTTGAGCGCCGGCCGATAGGTGGGATCATGCTCGGCAAAAAGCTTCCGGATAGGCGCGGGCCGTTGGTCGGTTTTGCCTTCCAGATGATCGAGCAAGTCGCGCAGGGTCAAATCCGGTTCGCCGATTAAAACAAAGTCCAGCGCAGGAAACGGGCGCATGGTTTCACGCGGAATAGGCGTGACGTGCGTGCCGAAGGCGATGGTTTGCGCGCCGCGCGCGCGGGCCAGGAAACAACCGTACATGTCATTTTCCAGGGTGGGGGCGGTGACTTGCGTGAGATAATATTTCGGCCGAAATTTATCCAGCAAGCGCGTGAACGCCGCCCACCCCATCTGCTCGGCGTTGGCGTCTATCACCTGCAGGCTGTATTGGTCGTGCAGCATGGCCGCCAACTGCGCCAGCGAGACCTGCGGCCAAACCATGTTTTCGCGGGTGCGACGACCGACGCGGTGCTGGCTGCGAATCCAGTAGCCGCCATCGGGCGTGGGCGGATTGACCAACAAGATGTCCACCGCCTCAGCCGGGCGCGCCTGTTGGGCCAGCCCCCGACGAACCACTTCATCCGCGTTAGGGAAGTCAGCCGTGCGCAGCTTGGGGATGCGCCGGGTTCCGAGATTGTGCCATTCGGCCGAATTCGGCGTGCGATCACTCATAAGGAGCCACCTGGAGGATTGAATACGCTAGGGGAAGAAGACGGAGACGGCATTAGATCGCGCTCGGTGTCTTGCGCGCGTTGGCTTAATTCATCCAGCACACGCAACAACACCCAATAGACCGCCAATTGCACGCCCAGGATAAAGAGCATGGCGCTGCCCAGCAAATAGAGCCACAGCCGCTGGATATCCCAACCGCGCAGGCCCAGCGCCAGACTCGCGCCGCCGATAGCCGCGCCGCCGAGCAGCGCCAACAGACCGGCCCAACCAAAATGGCGATCCAACGGTTGGCGGAAAAGAGGCTTGCCGAACAAACCCTGGCGCATGGGGCGTTGATGAAAGAGCGAGACCAGGTAATTGAAGGTAATGCCCAACGCAAACAACGTCAGACCGGTGAAACCGGCTACCGCGCCGCCGAACAAAACGGCAATCGCCGACGGTTCCAGCGTCGTCACGCCGCGCAACCGGGCGAAAATCAAGCCCAACAGGGCCAACAGGGCCAGGCCCAATCCCGCCAACCCCACCACGCCAAGAATGCGCACCGGATTGTAGGTCAGGGCTGTCCAGATTATCGAGCGCAAGAAGAGCGAGCCGTCTCGCATGACGCGGAGCTTGGAGCGGCCGACCCGTTCGCTATAGGGGATGGGAACCTCGGCGATGACGAGACCTTCGTGCACGGCGCGGGTGCTCATGACGGGCGTCAG
>JAYRVN010000386.1:0-2982 GCA_041918535.1 Chloroflexota bacterium | reverse complement strand
GTCGCACACGCTGCCGGCCAGCTTGAGCATTTGTTGGTTGACCGCGGAGATGTAAATGGGCGGGGGCGGATAGGGCAGCGGGCCGGTATTGAAGAAAGGGGTCATCAAGTCAAGGGTGAAGAATTCCCCTTCATAAAACAGGTCTGTGCCGTTTTGCCAACAGTCCCAGACGGCGCGAATAGCTTCGATAGTCTCACGCAAGCGGCGCACCGGCTTTTCCCAGGCGGCCCCGAAACGGCGCTCCACGTGGGCGCGCACCTGCGGGCCCAGGCCCAGGATGAAGCGTCCCTGGGAGAAGCGGGCCAAATCCCAGGCCAGGTGGGCCAGGATGGTGGGGCTGCGGGGAAAGGCGACCGCGATACCGGTTCCCAAGGTCAACTGTCGGGTATGTTCGGCCGCTAAGGTGAGAGCCAGAAAGGGATCGCTCTTGGTTTCGGAGACGATCAGGCCGTCAAAACCCAGAGATTCGGCCGAACGCGCCCACGCCGCCATCTCGCCTAAATTGGGGGTGAGGTGCATCACATCCAGTTTCATGCTTTCTCCTCAGTCGTCCAGACAGGTTTGACTTAACCATAACCCGCAGTTAGAATCTCTCATGAGGGACAGATGGTAGCCGGGGCCGATGGTTGGGTAAAATTTCGGCCGAATCGCTACCCATCCTACACGCAAGGACGGCTATATGCGAATTGTAGTGGATGCCATGGGCAGTGACAATTGCCCCGGCCCTGATGTGGCCGGGGCCGTGCTGGCGGCGCGAGAATTTGGCGACGATATCATCCTGGTCGGCGATGAAAAACGCATTCAGGCCGAATTGGCTCAACACGACACCGCCGGCCTGCCCCTACGCATCCAACCTGCCGGGCAGATCATTACCATGACCGACAAACCCTCAGACATCCTGCGCCAAAAGCGTGATTCTTCGATGCATATTGGCCTGGAAATGGTGGGTAACGGTCAGGCGGACGCCTTTGTCACCGCCGGCAACACCGGCGCCGCCCTGGCCATAGCCATGCTGCACGCCCCCCGCCGCATCCGCGGCGTACAACGCCCTGCCCTCGGCGTCATGATCCCGGTCGCCAACTCCCCATTGCTAATTGACAACGGGGCCAACACCGATTGCAAACCGGAACACCTGCTGCAATTCGCTCACATGGGCAGCCTCTACATGGAACACGCCCGCGGCATAAACCGGCCGCGCATCGGCCTGATTTCCAATGGTGAAGAAGAGGGCAAGGGCAACGAACTGGTTCACGCCGCCACCCCCTTGCTGCAAACCAGCGGCTTGAACTACATCGGCAATGTGGAACCGAAAGAGTTCATGCAGGGGGGGGTGGATGTCGGCGTCACTGACGGTTTTACCGGCAACATCCTAATGAAAACGACCGAGGCCATCGCCAAGTCTTTGCTCCAGGCCGTGCGGGATGAAATTATGTCCTCCACGCGCACCAAGTTGGGCGGCCTGTTAGCCAAACCCGCCTTTGAGAAAGTCCGCGCCCGCCTCAATCCGGACGAAATTGGCGGCGCCGTGCTGTTGGGAGTGAACGGTGTGGTCATTATCGCCCACGGACGCTCAAACGCTTATGCCATGAAGCAAGCCATCGGCCAGGCCCGGCGCGCGGTGCAAAATGACATTGTCAACGCTATCAAAGAAGGCCTCGGGCGCGATGAGAGCGCCCCTGATACGCAGACTGTCCGTTGAGAGCCAATTCCCCTTCTCAGAATTGACGGCTGTAGGGTGGCCGGGCAATCGGTTGGGCAAGTCAACCCTGCCGTCGGTAGACACAGGGCTTTACTAAGAACGGTATGTTTTAGAGGAGTGTTATGCAGGAATTTGTTGATCATCGAGGCCGCCCCCGTGTCGTCATCACCGGCATGGGCGCCTTGACGCCGATGGGCAATACAGTCGCCGACAGTTGGGAAAGCGCGTTGACCGGACGTTCGGGCGTGGCGCGCATCACGCAATTCGATGCCAGTGGGCTGCCCTGCCGGATTGCCGGGGAGGTGAAAGGGTTCGACCCCCGTGATTTCATCAACCACAAAGAGGCGCGGCGCATGTCACGCGCGTCCCAATTTGCCGTGGCGGTCTTGCGCATGGCGTTGGCGGACGCCGGCCTGACGGCGTTGCCCGATCCGGAGCGTAGCGGGGTGGTTATGGGCACGGCGGTGGGCGGATTTGAGAAAGCGGATGAAGGCTTGCAGCTCTACCGGGAGAAAGGCTTTGCCCGGGCCAATCCGTTTGCCCTGACAAGTTCGCTGGCGAACATGCCCAGCCATTACGTGAGTTTGGAAGCGCAAGCCCTGGGGCCGATTAACACGCCGGTGGCAGCGTGCGCGGCCGGAACGCAGGCGATTGGAGACGCGGCCGAGGTGATTCGTCGGGGTTCGGCCGATTTGATGTTGGCGGGCGGCGTCGAAGCCCTCATCCACGAAGGCGGTGTCGCCGGCTTCGCCGCCATGCGCGCCTTGCCGGTCGACTACAACGATGCCCCCGAAAAAGCCAGCCGACCCTTCGATGCCAAACGCGAAGGCTTCATCCTCAGTGAAGGCGCCGGTCTCGTCGTTTTGGAACGGCTCGATCAAGCTGTCGCGCGCGGGGCGCGCATCTACGCCGAAGTGGCCGGCTACGCCAGTTCTTCCGACGCCCACCACATGGCAATCCCCGATCCCGCGGCTGCCGGCGCTATCCGCGCCATGCGCTGGGCCATCCAGGACGCCGGTCTGCCTTATGATGCCATTCAATACATCAACGCCCACGGTTCTTCCACCCCGATCAATGACGCGCTGGAAACCCTGGCGATTAAGAAGCTTTTCGGCGAGGCGGCCTATCGCATCCCGGTTAGCAGCACCAAATCCGGTATGGGCCACGCTATGGGCGGAACCGGCGCGATTGAAGCCATCTTCACGACCCTGGCCCTGCATACCGGTATTCTGCCGCCGACCTGGAATCTGGAGTTTCCTGACCCGGAGTGCGACCTGGACTAT
>JAYRVN010000385.1:0-3558 GCA_041918535.1 Chloroflexota bacterium | reverse complement strand
TCAAAGGCTTTGAGCAGGGGCGGAAAGGCGTTGGCGATGGTCTGGGCATCGGCCGAATCGAGTGCCGTGGTGAAGAGCGTGCGGGTGACGATGTCCAGGGTCAGGCGCATCATTTCGGCCGAAACATCGAACGACACCCCCGTCCCCGCCCGCGCCTCCCAGGCCTGCGCCAACCGCGCCGCGCTGGAGGCCATCACCTCGGCGAAAACGGCCAGATGTTGGCGATGAAAAGCGGGTTGCGCCAGCCGCCGTTGCCGCCGCCAAAACTCCCCCTCGCTGGTCAGCAACCCTTCGCCCACCACGATCTTGGCGCGTTGCAGCCCCATCCCCTTCATATAATTCTTGTTGTTGTCTAGCAGAATGGTCTTGATCATAGCCGGGTCTGCGATGAGATGAATCCACATCCCCCCCACGTTGAAGCGCACGATGTCGCCATACAGGCGTTGTAGCTCCACGAACTGGCTCAACCGGTCGCCGGTGAGGGCGCGCCACAGGCCGCGCAGGGGCGAAGTGCCGGGCGGCGTAGGGGCCAAATGGGTCGTGGTTGGAGTGGAAAGGTGAGCAGACATAGGCCATCCTTGCGCGCGTTCAAAGGCCGCCGGGTCAAGATGATTGACAAAACCCGTGAACATGTTGTATATTCGATTATACACGATGTATAACAGCGATCAAGTCCGGAGATGAGATTTAGCGGCGATGAATGGGCGTGATGGGGTCCTAATATTTGAAAGCTGGCTGGCGGAGGGGAAATTTTCGGCCGAAACGGCCCTCAATTTCGATCCCGCCGCCCCGCCGCGCCACCCTGGCGCGCGGCAAGCGCTGCTCAGCAAAGCGCCCATCCTGGAAGCCGCCGCGCGCGTCTTCGGCGAAAAGGGTGTGCCCGACACCACCGTGCAAGATATCCTCGACCGCGCCGGGATCAGCCGGGGGACGTTCTACAAATACTTTCGCAATAAGGCGGGGGTTCTGACGGAATTATACCGCTACGCCGCCGACAGGCTGACCACAGCCATCGGCCACGCCGCGCAACAGTCGCCCGATCCGTTGGGCAAGGTGCGCGCCGGGGTGGATGTTTTCCTGGCGGTGCATGCGCATTGGGGCGATCTGTTGCGGGTGTTGCAGCCGGAGGCCATGCGCCCCGATTCACCCCTATACCCCATTCGGCAGGCCACGCACGCCGATCTGGTGCGGCTGTTGGATGAGGGGGTGTGGGAAGCGCAAGGCCGTCGGGTGGACCCGCTGGTATACCAGGCCCTAATTCTGGCGCTGGAGAGCATTTCCAACCACATTTTGACGCAGACGGGGGGAGATTCGGCCGATTTTGTCCGCGCGCGCCAGGCCATGCTCAGCATCATTGAACACGTTCTGGCCCCGCCCGGCAGCCCCGTCACCCCCTTGCCGCAACGAGCAGCCGCCGAGCGCCCACTATGACCCCGCCTTTTCAGGAGCAGCCATGACCAAAGATAAATTCGCCATTATCGGGGCCGGCTTCGGCGGCCTGGGCGTCGCCGCCGCCTTCACACGCCACCACATCCCCTTCGATGTCTTCGAGGCTGACGACGATCTCGGCGGCAACTGGTATCACGGCGTCTACGAGACCGTCCACATCATCTCCTCGCGCAAGACCACCGAATACAGCGACTTCCCTATGCCGGCGAGCTACCCCGACTTCCCCAGCGCCCGGCAAATGCTTGACTACCTGCGCGCCTACGCCGACCATCACGCCTTGCGCCCGCACATCGCCTTCAACACGCGCGTGGAGCATGTCGCCGCCGCGCCTGACGAGCGCTGGCAAGTCACATTGGGCAACGGCGAGCAGCGTCTCTACAAGGGTGTGGTGATTGCTATCGGCCACCATTGGGATTGCCGCCTGCCCGACTATCCCGGCCAATTCAGCGGGCAGATGATCCACTCCAAGCAGTACCGCGCGCACGACATTCTGGATGGCAAGCGCTTGCTCGTCATCGGCGGCGGCAATTCGGCCTGTGACATTGCCGTGGAGGGCGCGCGCTTCGCCCAAGAATCCCACATCTCCCTGCGCCGCGGTTATTGGTTCCTGCCCAAGACCCTTTTCGGCCGACCCACCGTCGAATTCATGCAGCCCTGGCTGCCCGTCCCCGCCCAACGCCTCATCCTGCGCGCTCTGCTGCGCATCGTCGTCGGCCCCTACACAGAATATGGGTTGCCGGAACCCGACCACAAACTGTTTGAGCATCATCCCACCGTCAACTCCGAACTGCTCTACTACCTCAAGCACGGCCGCATCACCCCCCATCCCGACATTCGCTGCTTCGATGGCGACGTGGTGGAGTTTGTGGATGGCGTGCGCCGCCCGTTCGACCTGATCGTCGCCGCCACCGGCTACCATCTCAGCGTGCCCTTCCTGGAACCCGGCCTGATTGACATCCGCCGCGACGTGCCCCAGCTCATCGAGGGCATCTTCTCGCCCCATTACAAGCACCTCTATCTATTCGGCAGCCAGCAACCGCGCTACGGCGCCGGCCCGCTCATCTCCGCCGGGGCCGAAACCCTGGCCCAATTCGCCCTGGTGCAAGACCAACTCACCCATCCGGTCGGGGAAGTCCTGGCCCGCCTCGGCCGAAAACCCCCGGCCAGCATGATTACCGACCCCTTTGCCGCCCTGCGTGGCGCGCGCCTGGGCCAGAAGCTCGCTCCCCAACTCCCCCGCCTGGAACGCCTCCTCTTTCACTCGTAGGGGCAGTCCCCCTTTGCCCTTTTGCGGCTTGCCCCACCGACGCCACATCCCCTTTCGGAGGATCGAATGAGAAACTCACGCCGTCTGCAAAGCTTGCTGATAATTGTCATCCTGGCCGTGGCCGCCGTACCCCTGCGCGCCCAGTCGCCAGGGGATGGCCGCGCTAAGCCCGGCCGTCCGGCCCTGTCTGACCCGAAACTAGCCGGCCACCGCGCCCTGACCGAGGCCGCCGAAATTTACTTGCCGATAGTCCGGCGTCGTATCGAATTCCCCTTACAACGCCTCATTCCGGCGGGAGAGTTCCGGATGGGCTGCGACCCCGGCAATCCCAATGAGTCTTGCAACCCCAACGAACTGCCCCTGCACACCGTCTATCTGGATGCCTACGAGATAGACGTAACCGAAGTCACCAACGCCCAATACGCGCTATGCGTCGCCGCCGGGGTGTGCAGCCCGCCGGACGCCTTGGGGTCGTTTACGCGGCCGGCGTATTACGACAACCCGACCTACGCCGACTATCCGGTGATTTTCGTCTCCTGGTACGCGGCTGCGGATTACTGCGCCTGGACGGGCGGGCGACTGCCGACGGAGGCGGAGTGGGAGAAAGCTGCGCGGGGCAGCGCTGACACGCGGATGTATCCATGGGGGGATGGATCGGCCGATTGCGCCCGGGCCAACTTCTCGCCCGACCCGGATGTTATGGCCTGTGTCGGCGATACCAGCGCCGTCGGCAGCTATCCGGGCGGCGCCGGTCCCTATGAACTTCTGGATATGAGCGGCAACGTCCGGGAATGGGTCAACGACTGGGCTGCCAGCGACTACTACAGCCAATCGCCCTATGC
>JAYRVN010000384.1:0-1624 GCA_041918535.1 Chloroflexota bacterium | reverse complement strand
GCCGGACGCGCCGGGAGTGTCGCCGTAGTCGTCGGGAGCTTGGCGTTTTTGCGTAGTCAGGCGGCGCAAAGCCGACTGGCGGATTTGGCCGAGATACGGCTGACGCCGGAGACGCACCTGGGTCTGGCGGCGCAGTTGCGGCAGGAATTTTCGGCCGAACAGGCGCACGACTTGCTGGAAACGGCCGATCTGCGGCGACGGGCCGCCGCCAAGTTCAGCCGCGCGGGTGAGATGTATTTTACGCGGGCGGGGCTGGAGATGAGTTCGGCCGAAGCCGTCGCCCACTACCGCGCCCAACGCTACGGCCAAGCCGGCTTCACCGCCCTCGCCGATCTCGCCTGCGGTTTGGGCGGGGACGCTATCGGCCTGACCCAGTTTGCCCACGTCACCGGAGTTGACAACGACCCCGTAGCCCTGGCTTTCGCCCAAGCCAATCTAGCCATCTATGGCCGCGATACCCGCTTTACGCCCCTGTGCGCCGACCTGACCACACTCGATCCCCTTTGCATAGAGGCTGTTTTCGCCGACCCGGCCCGGCGCGACGTCGCCGGCCGCCGCCTGCGTTCGGTGGAGGCGTACCGCCCGCCGCTCTCCGCTTTGCGCCGTTGGCAAGCCCAAACGGCGCATCTGGGCGTCAAGATCAGCCCCGGCGTGGACGATGGCGATATCCCGGCCGAGGCGGAGGTGGAGTTTATCGCGCTGGGAGGCGAGGTGCGCGAGGCGGTGTTGTGGTTTGGCGACTTGCGCACCCCGGCGCGGCGGCGCGCCACGCTGCTAATAGCGCCCACGCCCGCCCACGCCCCCACGGCGGCGCACAGTCTGGCCGACGACACGCCCGCGCCGCCCATCCCGCTCTCGGCGCCGCGCGCCTATGTGTTCGAGCCGGATGGCGCCGTCATTCGCGCGCACGTGATCGCGCAGGTGGCGGCGGCTATCCAGGGGGGGCAACTTGACCCGACGATCGCTTATTTAACCACGGACAAGGTGACGGAGACGCCATTCGGCCGATTTTATGCCCTCGACGCCTGGTTTCCCTTCCAACTCAAGCGCCTGCGCGCCTACCTGCGCGCGCGTCACATCGGGCAAGTGACGATCAAGAAGCGCGGCTCGCCGCTGGATGTGGCTTGGTTGGAGGGGCAATTGCGATTACGGGGTTCGGCCGAATGTACGCTGTTTCTAACCCGGTGGCAGGGGGAGCCGGTGGTGTTGGTGAGTTGCAGTGTATGAGGATGGCTCGGAAGTCTCTTTATTTCAGACGTGTATATAACTCCACGAGTCTTTTGGCCTCTTCACGTTCCATAACTTTAAATCTTCGTGAGGTTTCATTGTACTCGACAATTATAACCCCCTCCAGAATTCTTCCTAGAGCAGGCCCTTTATACTCTAGCTTCGTAATCTGCCGAAGAGGAATTGTTGCCACGTTATCAGTTGGTTTTGCTGTCCAGGCGCTAAGCCTAACAATCACTAACTGCTTCTCAGTTAGCCCGATGTAACAAGGCCGTTCTGTAAAATCCGCGACGTGAGTAAAACGAAGGATATTGCTGGGCTCTTCCGTTCCGGCTAGGAACTCCAACACAGCCTCACCTGACGGTAAATGTGCTTGTATAACTTCCAGAGCTTGTTT
>JAYRVN010000383.1:0-3481 GCA_041918535.1 Chloroflexota bacterium | reverse complement strand
GGCTACGGCCGGTTTGTCGCCCCGGCATTTGAATGGTCGCAGGGGCCGGAGGGCAGCCGGCTGGCCTGGCAATTTGAGCTGGATTCGGCCGAAAATCGCCCCGCCCAGCTCCAACGCCTCCAGACCCAACTCGCCGCCTTACGTCCGCCCAATCCGCCTGGTCTACTCGATTTGCCGCCGGTGTCGGCGCAGGAGAGCTTGCCGACTTTCGACGCCTGGCAGAGCCGGTTAGAGAGCGCCTTGAGCCTTTTCCGGGCGCAAACTTTGCAAAAAGTTGTGTTGGCGCGGCGCTCCGTCTATCACTTTACCCGGCCGGTCTTGCCGCTGGCCCTTTTCCAACGCTTGCAGCAGATTGCGCCCCGGGCCTTTCACTTCTATTTTGAGAGTGAAGCGGGGACGGCCTTTCTGGGCGCTTCCCCGGAGCGCTTATACCGGCGTGAAGGACGGCGCATCGAGAGCGAAGCCCTGGCCGGCACGCGCCGCCGCGGACAGACGCCGGCGGAAGATCGTGACCTGGCCCGCGACCTGAGCGCCAACGAAAAGGAGCGCCGTGAGCATCGGCTGGTGTTGGAACGGGTGCGCAGTGACCTGAGCCGGTTATGTGGCGTCGTTTCGGCCGAATCTCATCCCCGCGTCATGCCGTTTGAATACGTGCAACATCTCTACCAGGCCCTCCAGGGCAATCTGATGCCGGACATTACCGACGCCGACATCGTGCAGGCGTTGCATCCCACCCCGGCGGTCGGCGGCTGGCCGCGCGCCGCCGCTCTGGACACCATCGCCGCTCTGGAACTGTTCGACCGGGGTTGGTACGCCGCCCCGGTAGGCTGGCTGGGCCAGACCGGCGCTGAATTGGCCGTCGGTATTCGCTCCGGCCTGGTCAATGGCGCCACGCTGACGCTCTTTGCGGGCGCGGGCATTGTGCCCGGTTCTTCCGCGGCCGCCGAATGGCAAGAAACGGAAAACAAGTTGCGCAGTTTCCGCCACATCCTGGATTGATCCTGGCTGGATGAATCACCCCATGCCCCCAACCCAAACCATTCCGCTTGACCAGGGGATGAACGCAGTGTGGGCCGCCCTGCTGGTGGCCGAATGTGTGCGGCAAGGCGCGGATTATTTTTGCCTGTCGCCCGGCTCCCGTTCGACGCCGCTAACGGTGGCGGCGGCGCGCCAGCCTCAGGCGCGGCGCATAGTGGCCTACGACGAGCGCGGTGCGGCTTTTCACGCTCTGGGGTATGCGCGCGCGACGGGCCGTCCGGCCGTCTTGATTTGCACCTCCGGCACGGCGGCGGCCAATTACTTGCCCGCGGTCATTGAGGCGGCAATGGATCATGTGCCGATGCTGATCTGTTCGGCCGATCGCCCGCCCGAATTACGCGCCACCGGGGCCAACCAGACGATTCACCAGCCGGATTTGTTCACGCCGTATGTGCGCTGGCGTTTCGATGTGCCCTGCCCGACGCCGGAAATACCGGCCGCCATGTGGCTGACAACGATTGATCAAGCCTGGCATCAAGCTTGCCGCGCGCCGGCCGGGCCGGTGCATTTGAACTGTATGTTCCGCGAGCCGCTGGCCCCCACGCCGAGCGTCGTCAACGCGGCTTACCTCGAGCCGTTGGCGCCCTGGTTAGTCGGCGCCGAGCCGTTCACGCGGTATAGCGCCCCGCAGCTTCTCCCCGACCCGTCTGCGCTGGCGGCGCTGGCGGCAGTTCTGAATCGGACGCAACGCGGCGTGATTGTGGTGGGGCGGTTGGCGGATGCGGCTGAACGTCAGGCGGCGCGCGCGCTGTGTTTGGCGTTGCAATGGCCGACCTGGCCTGATCTGGCTTCCGGTCTGCGTCTGGATTCGGCCGAATCCCCTTTCATCCCCTTTTTCGATCAAGTCTTGCTCAACCCTGCTCCCAGCCCGGAAACCATCTTGCACTTGGGCGGGCCGTTGGTGTCCAAACGCGCCCTGGAATGGGTCGGTCGCGCCTCGACCGCCCACCCTATCACCATCGCCGACTTCCCCGAACGCTACGATCCGCAGCACGTCGGCGGCCTGCGGTTGGAGGCGCACCTGGCGGCCCTGTGGCCGGCCTTGCAAGACCGGTTGCAGCCCCAAGCTGATCCGGCTTGGCTGGCCTTCTGGCGACAACGCTCGGCCCTGGTCGCCCAGGCGTTGGCGACGTTCGTGGCTGAGGATGGCGCGCTAAATGAGATTGCGGTCGCCCGGTTGCTTAGCCGCCATATCCCCCCCGGGGCGGCGCTATTTGTGGGCAACAGTATGCCCATCCGCGATCTAGATATGTTTGCTCCGGCGGATGGGCCGGCGACTCCGGTCATGACGAATCGGGGGGCCAGCGGCATTGACGGCAATATTGCCACGGCCACGGGCGTAGCGGCCGGGCGGCAGGGGCCGGTCACGCTCTTGATCGGCGACCTGGCCTGTTTGCACGATCTCAGTTCTCTAACCTTGTTGCGTGAATTGCCTTATCCGCTGACGCTGGTGGTGGTGAATAATCAGGGCGGCGGCATTTTTTCCTTTCTGCCCATTCGCCAGGCGACGGATGTATTTGAGCCGTATTTTGGCACGCCGCACGGCTTTCATTTTGGGGAGATAGCGGCGGCATTTGGGATGACGTATGCCAGGGTGGTTGATTCGGCCGAATTTCTCGCCCACTACCGCGCCGCCCAGGTTGCCCACCGCCACACGCTCATTGAAGTTGTCACCGATCGTCAGGCCAACTGGCAATTACATCAAGCGCTGCAGAAGCGGCTCCAACAAGCCTTGAGCGCATAGAGACAAAGCAAATCTAACCGGCCCGTCCTCTACGCGTCGTTCTTCTCGCCGCCCATGGTTTGGCGGCCAAACCGGCCGGCCGCTGACCGACTAACCCGCCATCGGCCATGAATGTTGCACTGGCAAGTAGCGCATCTCCCGCCAGCGTTCCAAAGCGCCGCTGCGGAACAAGGCGGGATCGAAGTCGGCGAGGGCTTCCCACCCTTCGACCGCGCCCAGATCGTGCATCTCGTCACTCAACTCCAGCTCCAACGTGCGATTGTCCGTCAGCATGACCAGCGTCAGCCTCTCACTCCCATCCTCTATGATGTCACAGATACAGGGCCGATCATAACCTTCTGGATAACGAATCAGAGCAGCCGAACAACGAGCGCAAAAAGATAAACTGGCGTCGCACAAACCACGGTCAATCACGATTCGC
This sequence comes from Chloroflexota bacterium, assembly GCA_041918535.1. Classification (GTDB taxonomy): domain Bacteria; phylum Chloroflexota; class Anaerolineae; order Promineifilales; family Promineifilaceae; genus DAOTXO01. Next base: position 278 of record JAYRVN010000383.1, on the reverse strand, counting down.
ATGTGGGCCTCCCAATTGTCAACCGAGGGTGTCCCGTGTGGGGGGACGCCTTTGTGCCATAACTATCTAAAATTTACTATACTCTTCGGCGAGCAAAATTCTAGTGATAAATGTCAGGCAATACGCCTTTATTTGTCATGGATTGGCAGACGTGGCGCGGCCCCGTTAAACTAGTTAGAAACCGCCCAGGCTGGCGTGGTTTTTGAGCCGTGTGGCGCGACGTCTCAGCCTGACGCCATGCGTATCGGCCGAGTTGAGCGGTGCGCCGCCGGCGGTTT
>JAYRVN010000382.1:0-6966 GCA_041918535.1 Chloroflexota bacterium | reverse complement strand
GGCTGTGGTGAGCACCTCTCGCGACATACGTGAGCGGTGCTCACCACAGCCGGCGACTGGGCGGTTTCGCTGGCGTCGGGCAATCTTCTTGATCTGGCTTTCGGCAGTTACCAGGGTGAAGAAACCCCGGCTCTGGCGGCGGATACCGTAGCCGCCGCTGACAATCCGGCTCCGGAGGCGGCGCAAACCACGACCGCGCCGGTAGGTGCAGCCATGGATGGCGAAGGCTCCTCAAGCGGTCTGTTGATAGCTGCTGTCGTGGCGGCCGTCCTGCTCCTGATTGCCGTCATCATTATCATTTTCAGCCGCCGTTCGGCCTAGGACAACAAGGCGGAAATAGCCCAACGGTTTGCAGTTACCGCTTTAGCAGTTTAACGGCTGAAGTCGTCACTACAGATTGTCGGGCTATTTAAGCTATCTTGCACTCAGGCAGACAAGGCGCGCCGGGGCGGCGACGATAGGGCATCGGGCCGCCCCACCTGACCTACTTTGACCGGCGTTTAGCGCGCCAATTCCTAGAGGAGGGTAACATGACATCACGATATTGGCGTCTGGGGTGGGCTGTCTTGGGCTTGGTATTTGTCCTGGCCGGCGGCCCCACCCGATTGGCTGAGGCTCAAGCCAATTTGCTGAATAACCCTAGCTTTGAAGAGCCATATACGAACGGAACCGCCCAGAACTGGTCGCCCTGGCATGAGGAAGCCAATACCAACGGCGATTGTATTACCCAGCGCATGTTGCACCGCCCAGCCTGGGAGCCGGAAGTTTCCGGGGGCGGCGGTGTGCTGATTAAGGACGGCAGCCGTTCGCAACACGTTGGGAATCAGTGGGTCACCTGGCATGCAGGCGTGATGCAGGATGTGACTGTTGCGGCGGGCACAAATCTGCGTTTTAGCGCGTTTGGTTGGGGACGGGCTTCTAATGAACAGTTCCCCGTAGCCTCCGACCGTAATGTGAATCTGAACGTGCGAGTAGGTATTGACCCGAACGGTAGCGGTCTGTGGTATGACGGCGACATCGTTTGGAGCGGCGCGCTCAATCCACATGATTCCTGGCAACAAGCAGCGGTGGAGGCGGTGGCGACCGGGGGGAAGGTGACGGTGTTCGTTTCGGCCGATCTCGGCGCGCCCGGCGCTTGCCGGGCGCATTTGGATGTGTGGTTTGATCAAGCTTCCCTGACAGCCCTGGCCCCGCCGCCAACCGCTACGCCTTTGCCGCAACCGACTCGGCCGCCGGCCACGGCCACGCCCATCCTGCCGACCGCCACCCCGGAGCCGCCCACCGCGACGCCGGAGCCGACCGCTACCCCAACGGAGACGCCTGTTCCCGGCGGCACGATTTGCTTGAACGCTTTCTCTGACGATAATGCCAATGGGCAACGCGATCCGTTGGAAGGCTACATGGCTGGGATAAAGTTGGCTATTGCTCGCAGTGGGGCTGTTGTCGGCCAGGGGGTTTCGCCTGGCACAGATAACGCGCTGTGCTTTGAGGATTTGCCGGCGGGCAGTTATGATGTGGCTCAGGAAGTGCCGGGCGCATTAGACCTGACCACGGCCGGTAACTTTAGCCTAGCGCTAGAAGCGGGCCAAACGGTGGTGCTGGAGTTCGGCAGCCGCTTCCGGCCGGCCCAAGCGGCGACGGCGACCGCGCCGGCAGCGACGGCCGTGGCTGGGAATCCGAGCGATTCGGCCGAAACGCCCGTTCCCACCCCACCCGGCAATCAGGGACGGAATGTAGACATCGTCACCATCGCCGGCCTGATTATTCTGGCCCTGGCGGTGGTTTTGCTGGGCGCTATTCTCATCGTCCTGCTGCGCCGGCGTTAGGCTGTTCCGGCGGGCCTGTGCGCCTGCCGACCTGAGCATGGTGTCTGCCGGCGTGACCGCATCTGCGCGCCCGCGACATTTCCACGGCTATCTGGCGGCAGCCTTGCTTTTGGCGCTGGCTGCCGCCTGGCCGTTGTGGGCCGGGCCGGGTTTCCTCAACACACGCGGCGGGGGCGACAGCCCGTTTTTGTTGCAGCGCGTTCAGCAGATGGTTGCCGCCTGGCGGGCGGGTCACTTCCCCGCGCGCTGGATGCCGGACGCCAACTACGGCTTCGGCTACCCCTTCTTTAACTATTACGCGCCCCTCTCTGTTGCCGTGGCCGGTTTTTGGCATTGGCTAGGCATTGATGTCGTGCGCGCCATCCAATTAAGCCAAATACTCGCGTTTCTCGCTGCCGCCGGCGGCATGTTCACCTTGGCCCGACGCTGGTTCCAGCGCGACTGGGCCGCCCTCCTCGCCAGCGCCGCCTATACACTGGCCCCCTTCCATCTGGTCAATGTGTATGTGCGCGGTGACTCGCTGGCGGAATTTTGGGCCATGGCGTGCTACCCGTGGGTTTTATGGAGCCTCGACCGTTGGTTGGCGCAACCGAGACGAGTCAATTTTGGTTTATTGGGGCTCAGCTACGCCGCCCTAATTCTCAGCCACAACATCTCGGCGCTCATTTTCTCTCCCTGGGTCTTGCTGTACGCGGTGTTACGCGGTGGGGGCTGGACATGGCGACGCGCGTTTGGTCTGGCGGCGGCTTTGGGCTGGGCATTGGCGCTGGCGGCCTGGTTTTGGTGGCCGGCGCTGGCCGAACAGAATCTGGCCCAACTGGGGCCGGTGACGCAAGGTTACTTTCACTATAGCGGGCATTTCCGCAGCGGCGATCTCGTGCAACCTGGCCTCATGTTTGATTATGATGTGGCCGATGGGCGCGCCTTTCGCCTGGGCCTGGCCCAAGCCATAACGATCGTGGTAGGTCTGGCGGGATTGGCCGACGGCGTCCGGCGCGGGGTGGTGGGGCGCCGGCTGGGGCTATTCATCAGCCTGACGCTGTTGGGCGCAACGTTGATGATCACGCCGTTATCGCGGGCGCTGTGGGAGCATTTGCCGCTGTTACCTTTCACCCAATTTCCCTGGCGTTTTCTCTCGGTGCAGGCGTTGGTTGGGGCGGGGGCGTTGGCGGGCGGGGCGGTTAGCCTGGTTGAGCGCTCTCGGCGGCGCTGGGGGCGGACCGGCGGCGACATCCTCCTGTGCGGCGCGCTGGCGGTGCTGGCGGCAACGAGTCTGGGGGGATTGCGGCCTGATTATGTGCAGGTGGGGGAAGTTTCGGCCGAATCCCTGGCTCTTTATGAATGGTTCACCGGCAATATCGGCAGCACTATCAGCGCCGAATACCTGCCGCCGGCCGTCAATCCCCGCCCCTTCACCAGCGCCTGGCTTAACGCCGGCCTCGTGCCGGAGGCTCGGCAACGCGCCGTCATCCTGGCGGGGGAAGCCCGGGCGGATGGGTTGAGCGGCTCGCCCCTGCGCCCCGCCTGGCGCATTGTCGTCGTTTCGGCCGAATCCCGGATCATGTTGCCAATTCTTTATTGGCCCGGCTGGGTGGCCGAGGAGCAGGGCGCGCGTTGGCCCATCGCGGCCGCCCCCGGCTCCGGCCTGATTGAACTCACCCTGCCGCGTGGCGCGCATGACATTAGCCTACGCCTGACGCGCACTCCCGTGCGCGCGCAAGCTGAAACAGTCTCGTTAATCGCCGGGTTGCTGGGATTGTTCTGGCTGGCGCGACCGTTGTCAGCTCTGGTTTGGCGTTGCCGGCGGCAATGGGCCTGGTTGCCGCCGGCGCTGTTGCTTTTTGTGTTGGCGCGGGGGCTGCCGCCGCCGGCAGCCGGACCGCTGACCTGGGACTTTGCTCAGGCCGCGATTTTGCATCCCAGCCCGGCGGGCGTGGCCTTCAGCCAGGGGGCGCGCCTGGCTGAGTACCATTACAGCGCCCAACGGGCGCAGGCGGGTCAAAGCTGGCGCGTGACGCTGGTCTGGGAGGCGGGCGCGGGCGCGGCGACGTTGGCCCTGACGACGCCGGCGGCTCAACGGGCCGCGCCGGAGCAACCGGTGGCGCCGTTTCTGAGCCTGACGCAACCGGTGCGGCCCGGTCCCGTGGTCTACCATTTTGATCTGCCGGCAACCTTCCCGGCCGGTTTGATCCTGCCGCAACTGAGATTAGCGGATGGCGTGGCGCTGGCTGAGAATGGCGCGGAGCGCGGCGACCTGTATTTGCCGCCGGTGGTGGTGGATTCGGCCGAATCCCTCCTCCCTCCCCTCACGACCCCCTTTGCTGTCACAGTCACGCAATTCAGCCAACCGGCAACCGACCAACTCAGTCTGCATCTGGCCTGGCGCACGGCGCGCCCCCTCAGCCAGAATTACGCGGCCGCTCTGCGCGTTCTGGATAGCCGCTATCAGGTTTACGCCGCCGCCGACGCTCAACCCGGCGCAAACTATTCACCCACCAGCGCCTGGTTGCCCGGTGCGCCGGTGCATGATTGGCTGACGCTGGCCTGGCGCGCCACTGATAGTCGCCCGCCTTATGTGATATTGGCCTCCTTATATGATCCGGTCACGGGGCGGGCGGTCTTCACGCGTCGCTTGGGAACTTTGAGCGGGCCGCCTGATGCGCTCACCTTCGCGCCCCCGCAGCCGCAATTCGCGTTGCCGCCGGGAGTAACGCCGCTGACGGCTATCTGGGGGGAGCAGATGGCGTTGCGGGGATATACCTGGGATGATTCGGCCGAATCGCTCGCCCTCACCCTCTATTGGCAAGCGCTTGGCCCCCAACGCCCGGACTATACCCATTTCGTGCATCTGTTGGGGCCGGACGGCGCGCTTATCCCCGGCCGCCAACATGACGCCATGCCCCAGGCCAATACCTATCCCACCAGCCAATGGGCGGCGGGCGAGGTGGCCGCCGATCCGGCCTTGATTGATTTAACCGGGTTGCCGCCGGGCGATTACCGGTTGGCGGTGGGGCTATACCAAAACCTGGGCGCTACGTTTCCTCGCTTGCCGCTGGTGAAAGTGGAAGGGGCGGATTCGGCCGATAATGCCCTGATCTTGCCGTTCACGCTCACGCTTCGCCCTTGAGCCGTCACGGTCGGCGACCAAAAAAGAACGCACCGCGCCGGCTCAGCCGGGCGGTGCGTCTGGTTGATCCTCCCGATGGAGAATTTAGGAGGTCGTGGGAATAATGATAGATGGCTGGGGAATGGGCTGGGTTTCGGCCGAAACCCCGTAATCCACCACCCCCAGATATCGCACACCGAGCGAAAAGGCCAGCACCCCATACGCCGCGACCCCGATCGCGGTCATAATTTCCACCGGGGATGGCCTGTAAGTGGTGTAAAGAGGGGTGAGCGACTGCGGCAGGCGACTCATCACCACCAACTGACCCACCAGATTTGTATCCCAGCGGTAAGCCACGACGCCGCCAACGACCAGGAAGAGAGCCAACAGCCGCAAGCTGGGATCATGGCGCAAACGAGCAACCAGAAGAATCGTCAACGGCACAATAATCCCTAGCATCATCTCGCCGATCCAGAAATTCATCGCCAGCGAACCCTGGGTTAATGTCTCCCAAGCCTCACTGCGACCCGGCGTGTAGGTGTAATGGGATGACAACATGTCCCACAAGCGCAGGTACAGGTAGCCGAGCAGAATCCAGCCCACCATCCTTGCCAACTGATCCAGGCGCTTCGCGTCAATATTGGCTTTCGGCGTCAGGCGCGCCGCCACCGTTGACGCCAGCAACACCATCGCCGGCCCACCCGCCATAGCCGACGCCATGAACAGCGTTGCCAGGCCCGGTTGGAACCAGATGGGGCGCGCTGCCAAAATGCCGTAGGTTGCGCCGAGCGAGGATTGGTGTAACGACGATAACCCCAACCCCATTATTGCCAAAACAGGGGCCAGGTGATGCACTTTCTCCATCCAGCCGGCCGCGCGCGGCCAGCGCTTCTGTAACCAGCGTGCCCGGCCGAAGATAGGCATCACTTCCAGACACAGCACGCTGAAATATAGCGCCACGCACATCGTCACTTCCCACAGGGGCGAATGTACATTCCAGAACACCAGGCCATGCCAAAAGCGGTCGGGTCGGCCGATATCAAGTAACAGCATCATCAGCGCCATGCTGTACCCGATCAACCCCACGAACACCGCCGTGCGCGCTGCCGGCTGGAACTGCTTCAGACCCAGCAAGTAGACAATGGCCGAGAACATGAAAGCCCCCGCGCTCAGGGCAATGGCGGACAAATCCACCGTAATCCAAAGCCCCCACGGGATGAGGTCGGTCAGATTGGTCACCACCAGCCCATAGCGGAAAACTTGCCAGGCCCCCGCCAGACCGATTGTTATCAATCCGCCTAGCATCAATGCCCACCAGAAAAAGGGTTGGCTGAAAAAGCCGATGCGTTGCCGTTTCATGTTACGCCTCCTCAGCTTGGGGCGGTAGGTAATAGACCCGCGGCTCTGTGCCCAGCCCTTCACGCAGGCGGAAGGAGGGGTGTTGAGCCAGCGCCTGGCTGGCCGGCGACTCCGGATCATTTAGGTCGCCGAAGATACGCGCCTTGCGCGGGCAAGCCACCACACACGCCGGCGTCGCCATCTGGTCAACGCCGGGCGTCAGGCCGAATGCCAGCCCGCGATCAATTCGCTGGTAGCAGAACGAGCATTTTTCGACCACGCCCCGTGGGCGGCGCGGCACTTCCGGTTGCCCCCAGGCCGGCACAGCCGGATTCTCGCCGGTGAATTTCTCCCAATTGAAAACCCTTGCGCCGTAGGGGCAGGACAACTGGCAATAACGGCAGCCGATACACCGGTCGTAATCAATCGTAACGATGCCGTCCGGCCGGATGTGATTGGCTTTTACCGGGCAAACCCCCACGCAGGGCGGGTTCTCGCATTGCTGGCAAGGAATGGGGACGAACACGGGTTGGTCGCCCAGCGGCTCGCCTTCCTCAATCCGCGTCCACGCCATGTTGGGCGCGCAATCGTTGTGAGCCTGGCAAGCCAAGACACATTGGCCGCAACCGACGCAACGGGATTGATCGATGACCATAGCCCAACGATGTGGCTGAGGCTGCGCATCCGAAGGTGTTG
>JAYRVN010000381.1:0-2663 GCA_041918535.1 Chloroflexota bacterium | reverse complement strand
CCGGCAAATCCGTCACCCAGGCCAGTGTGATGGCCGTTAACGCGCCTGCCCCTAGCCGCCACAGCGTTCCCCGCGCCACTGCTTGCGGCTGGCGGAAATGAATCAGCACACCTTGCAGGAAGCGCCGCCAGGCAATGGCAGCCGACCATAGGCACAAAACGCGCAGCCCGGGGCGCACCCACTCCGCCACCTCAATCGGTACGCGCAAACCGCGCACCACCACCCAATCAAACAGGGGCGTGAAGGCCAGCAACACCGAGACCAGCGTCAATCCCACCATCCAATGCAACGTGAAGCGCCGCACTTGCCGAAAAGATTGACGATCCTTCACCATGGCCGTGGAGGTCGCCAGCATGTTGATGATTGGGCTTTCGATCGTCACGGAGAGGCTGACGACGAGGCCCTGAGCCGCGAGCATGATGACTTCGTTGGGCAGCCGATTGATGATCGCGCTGACCATCGGGCCTTCGGCCGTCATAAAGAGCCAACTGACGAACAAGGGCAGCCAGAAACGCAGGACATGACGTTGTGTTAGCATAACTGAGAATGGGGCGCGGCGGCGATTAGAGATAGCGGACAAATTGATTGCGCGCGTCCACCAGAATGACGGTTGGGTCGCTGAGGGGTTTGTCGGTTAACGCAAAGCCCATGATGATGATCTCGTCGCCGGGGCGAATGAGATGGGCGGCGGCGCCGTTGATGGTGATCTCGCCGGAGCCCGGTTCGCCCCGGATCACGTAGGTCTCCAGGCGCGCCCCGTTGGTATTGTCTACCACAAGAACTTTTTCGCCCGGCCAGAAGTGAACCAGTTCTATCAGGCTCGCGTCAATGGTAATGCTGCCTTCATAGGCCAGATTGGCGTCGGTGACAATGGCTTTGTGAATTTTGCCGTGTAGCACCCAGCGTAAGGGTTTCATCTTGGCTCCGTGTGTATGAGCGAGTCGGCGCTGCCAGACCAGGGGGCGGGTTCCGGCCAGAGCAGGTTGTCAATGAGGCGGGTTCGGCCGAAAAACGCGGCCAGCGATACCAACGCGCCATCTTCCCCCACCGTCGCCAATTCTGCCAGCGTCAAGGGATGGGCCACGCTGACATACTCCAGACGGGCCAGGGATTCGGCCGAAATCATTGTCCGCAACCCCGCGCGCAACACCTCTGCCTGGCGTTCACCCGCCGCCAACGCCGCCCCTGCCGCCAGCAAAGCCCGGCGCAGCACCGGCGCGGCGGCGCGCTCCGCCGGCAACAGGTAAACATTACGTGAACTCAACGCCAGACCGTCCGCTTCGCGTACGGTCGGACATACCACCACCGTCAGGCCAAAATTCAAATCCGCCGCCATCTGGCGAATCACCACCGCTTGTTGCGCATCCTTTTGGCCGAAATAAGCCCGGTGGGGCTGGATAATATGGAACAACTTGGCGACGACCGTCGCTACCCCGCGAAAGTGGGTCGGACGGGCCGCCCCTTCCAGCGGGCGCGTCACGCCCTCCACCGTCACGTAGGTCTGAAAACCCGGCGGATACATAACCGCGTCGGACGGCGTGAAGACTAAATCAACCCCCGCTTCTTCCAGCAGGGTTAGATCGCGCGCTAGATCGCGGGGATAGCGGCTCAGGTCTTCAGTGGGAGCGAACTGCGTCGGATTGACGTAAATGCTGACCGCCGTGCGTGCGTTCTCGGCGCGTGCGCGCGCCACGAGCGCCAGATGCCCGGCGTGTAAATAGCCCATCGTAGGCACGAAACCCCAAGCCAGACCCGGCTCTGCCCAACGGACAGCCTGCACTTCGTCTATATTGCCCGTCACCTGCATGTCACATCTCCCGAAAAACGAGCGGCGCCAGGTCTAGCATTTCCCCGCGCACCGTCAGTCGCCAATCGTCAACCGTCGTTTGTTGTTCGCGCGCTTTCACCCAGGCCCACAATTGGGCGTTAACCGGCGTAGGCACACCCTGACGCCGGCCGGCTTCCACCACCACCCCGCAGATCGCGTCAACTTCGGTGCGACTCCCGCGTCGGATGTCCTGGAGCATAGATGATATATTGTCGGCGGTGGCCTGGGCTACGCGCAGCGCCTCGGCTGCCGCCGAATGGGTGTCGGCGTAGGGCAGACGAATGCCCTGGCTGGCGGCGACCGCTTCGACCTCTTGCGCGGCGGCCAACAGCACTTGTCGGGCCGTGGCGTTTTCGGCCAAAAAGCCGTTGGGGACATTGAGCAGCGCGGTGAGCGGGTTGATGCCGGCGTTGACGGCGAGCTTGCCCCAAATCAGGCTGTCGGCGTTCTTGACCAGGCGCAAGTCAAAGTGGGCCGCGCGTAGATAGGTGATGATGCCGCCCAATTTGCCGGCCAACCGGGCGGGGTGCGCCAGATAGGTGACACCGGGCCCGGTATCCATTACAACGCCAGGGCGCACCAGGGCTGCCCCTTGTGACGTGACGCCGACGGTGGTGCGCTCTTCTCCGAATTCCTGGCACAGTTGTTCCAGGTTGCCGCCGCCGTTTTGCAGGGTGATGATCGGGCCATAATCGGCCAGAATCGGCCGAATCCGCCCAATCGCCGCTTGCGTCTGATAACTCTTCACCAACACCAACGCCACATCCACCGGGCTGACTGTTTCCGGCCGATCCGTCGCCGTCACCCAATGGCGGGTGATGTGACCATCGGCCTG
>JAYRVN010000380.1:0-14712 GCA_041918535.1 Chloroflexota bacterium | reverse complement strand
GACGCCCCAGCCATCGCGACGCCCTGGGCAAGGCCCGGCGTGTCATAAAAACCGACCTCAATTGGGTGGAACGGGTCAGTCACATTTACCACGCGCAAGCCGGTATCCCCATCGGCGATATAAGCATACCCCCCGGCCACCGCCACGTTAAAGGCGTAGCCCGGCGTATTATAGAAACCCACCTCGGTCATCGGGTGAACCGGGTCGGCCGCTGTGATCACGCGCAGACCGGCATTCCAATCAGCGACATAGACATGATTCCCGGCCGCCGCCACGCCATAGGCAGATCCCGGTGTCGGATAAGAATCGACTTCAACCGGGTTGGCCGGGTCGGCTACGTTCACCGCGCGCAGGCCGGCCTGGCTGGCGGCGATGTAAACGTACTGTCCGGCCACCGCCACGCCCTGGACGGTGTCGCTCCACGCGCCATAGGCGCCGACTTCGACCGGGTTGGCCGGGTCGGCTATGTTGAGCACGTGCAGGCTAGACCAGTCAACGACGTAGGCATACTGCCCGGCCACCGCCACGTCCTGGGCATAGGTGGAGAAATCATAGAAACCGACCTCGACCGGGTGGGTCGGGTCGGCTACGCTGACCACCCGCAGACCGGCAGAGTCGGCGGCGACATAGACATACGTCCCAACCACCGCCACGCCCAGTACGCCGGCGTCCCATACCGGGCCCTGGCCGACAACCAGCGGCGTTGCCGGGTCGCTCACATCTATGACGACCAGCCGCGGCCCGATACCGACATAAGCGTAGTTGTCCTGCGCAGCCACAGCAAAAACAGAACCGCCTAGTTGGCCGATCTGGGCGACGTTGTCCTGGGGCCATGGCAGCCCGGCCGCGCTTACCCTGGACGAGCCGGGTATGTCGGCCGAGGTTGCCGCTAACAGGATAACCAACCCTATGCATAGAATCACGCGTCCACTCATTCTCTGCCTCCTCGGCGCCGCTCAGCGCTAGCGCCAATTAGCGTATCGCTCGTTGACCGCCAACGACTTTCAGCCAATCCGGCGCCGGCATCGAGCCTAATCCTCCGAGCTTGCGTCGGTCCATCCTGTATAAACAGTATAGGCGAGATGGGGGCGTGTTGTAAATAGGGGCGTTGTCATAAAAACTTGACGGCTACGGCAGGGCCAGACTTTTCGGCCGAATCCCCCCACCCTTCTCCGCCAACCCCGAGCGGCATGTTGCTGCCCTGTCCCCTTCTAAGAGTACTCACGTTGTTCTTTTTTTACCGGATTCGGCCGAAACTTCCTTCACACGCCTTCGGCCGAATCTTCCCCCTCTTGCTCTCTTCCCCTCCATTCCCCTGCTGCCATCTAAAAGGAAGGGACACAGAGAGCGCGCTGTGTCGAGCGAGCGCCGTCTGCGTCAGCGCCAGGTCGGGACTGGCGGCGGGCCGGACAGTTATCGGCCGATCCGCAATGTATACGCCCCCACGCCACGCGCGTAAGATGTCACCCCAATCGAATAATCTCCCGTCAACGGCACAGTCAATTGCAAGCGCGCGTTCTCGCCCCCGCCTCCGTCATCATCTGCCGCCACTCGCGCGCCGTCAGGCCCTTCCAAAATCAGGAAGGGATCAAACGCCTCGGACTGCAACGCCAGGGTGAACGTCTCGCCGGCCGTCCCGTAGAGGTAATAGACATCCAAAAACTGCTCTTCCGCCTCGTTGGTAACGGCATCGCGGGTCGTCAAAGCGCTATGCACGACATCCCCGGCTACCAACACGCGATCCATCCGCTCCAGCGCCGGAGGCACAAGCGGCGCGCCGGAAGGGGCCTGCAGCAAATGCCGAGTGCTGCGCGCAATCACACACTGCAACGGCGTCAAGCCGCCATATACCCGCTCCAGGTTAATATCTTCCGTCAACCCTTCCGTGGTATACATGACGTTGCCCTCTGTGTCATTCGCCGCATTGCCGTCATCCAGGTCAGGATGATTTAAGCCGAGAAGATGCCCCAATTCGTGAGCCAACGTCCCCAAGAAATCGGGATTGACCACCCCTTTGTCGCTGACAATGATGAGGCCGCTGCGTGTTGAGCCATAGCGGGTGGTGGGATAGGCGATAGCATAGCGTTGCCCCTCGTCAATTGATTGAACAAAATAGACCGTCGCCACGCCGCTTTCCGGCCGCGCATGGGTGGGGTGGCTCATCAGGGCGTTTTCCTGGTCGGTCCAGTCGAATTCTTGTACAACGACATTACTTTCAAAACCGGCCAGCGAGATGGTCTGGACAAGGTCATCTTCGATGGCAACATGCAACCCACACTGCTGCCAAATCTCATCGGCGCGCGCCACCGCTGCGCGCGCCTGCGTCTCCGTAACCTGCGTGCCGCCAACGCCGTCCGCCCCTTTGACAAGAACGGGGCGCACCAACACCGTAGCCTGCGACGCAAACTGCGTCGGCAAGGGGGCGCTCTGCAACGTGTAAGCGCCGCCGACGGCGAACTCGCCTTGTAACGCCGCCACCAAGGTGATTGGGCTGCCTGGAGGCAGTTGGTCGGATGGCGTCAGCAAAATGCGGGCATCGAATTCCCGGCCAATACGGTCTAAATCCCCATTCTTGACCAACAGATTGCCGGCCGCATCCAGAGCATCCAGGCGCACATCGAATTCGGCCGAACGCGCCCACACCACCAGTGGCTCCGTCCCCAACTTCAGCGTCCATTCATCCGCATACAACCCGGCGGCATTCACCGGATTGCCGGGGCCTAACCAGCCCTGCGCCGTCTCGTCCACTGCCAACGTGTGAACCGTTTCCTGGGGGTCGTCTAAGGTCAATTGCAACGCATAAACGCCTTCCCCGGCCGCATAACTATTGACCAAAATCTGATACACGCCGGAACTCGCCAATGTCACCGTCAGGCGCGAGTCGCTACTTGTCTTGCTGTAATCATCGTTAAAGGCCAGAATCGCGCCGGACGCGTCGGCCAGCAGGAGCACCGTGTCGAAATCAACGGCGTAAAGCTCCATGGTTGCCACCTGACCGACCTGACCGTTGAAGCGATAAACATCGAAAGCCGTGCCATCCAACATCTGACCTATATTATCAGTCCGCAGTTCGCCGGTTAGGCTAACGCCTGGCGCAATCGTTTGCGCCTCCGGCCACGTCGCCACCAACGCTGCGCCGGGAATGGTCGTAGCTGTGGGGCGAGGAGTTGGCGAGGGAATAGCGCTTTCGCTGGCGATCTGGGGCGATGTGCTACGCGTCATATCAGGCGTCGGCGTCACTGCCGCGGTTGCCGTAGCGAGTTCAGGCCCAATCGCCACGATTCCCAGGCCCTGATTAGCCAATGGTGTTGGGGAAAGAGTCAGCGAGGGGATTGCTGTGGCGCTCGGCGACGCGCTGGGGGGACTGTCCGAGAGGCAAGCGTTCAGGAGCAGACCAAACGTCAGGCTAAGCAGTAACAGGCGGGACCACTTCCATTTGGTAACTCTCTGCCTGAAGCTTGAAAAGGTAGGCATATTGCCCGTTCCGCGCCAATAGTTCTTCATGTGAGCCTTCCTCCACGATGATGCCATCACTCAACACCAGGATACGATCGGCCATGCGCACGGTAGAGAAGCGATGTGAGATCAACAACGTCATGCGCCCGCGCGTCAACTCGCGCCACTGCTGGTACAAGTCATATTCTGCCTGAGCATCCAGGGCGGCGGTTGGTTCGTCAAGGATGATCAACGGGGCGTCGCGCAACAGGGCGCGCGCCAGAGCGACACGCTGCCATTGACCGAGAGAAAGTTCAGCCCCCCCCTCAAAACGTCGGCCTAGTAAGGTCTCGTAACCTTCGGGCAAAGCGTCCAATACAGCGTCAATCCCGGCTTGCGCGGCGGCGGCGCGGATGCGGGGCAGATCGTCAAGGGCAGATAATCGGCCGAATCCCACATTCTCCCGCGCCGTCAACTGATAACGGGCATAATCCTGAAATACCACCCCGATTTGCTGCCGCCAAGCCGTCGGGTCTATCTCGCGCAAATCTTGTCCATCCACCACGATCCGCCCTGCGCTAGGGTCGTACAGACGCAACAAACACTTCACCAGAGTGGTCTTGCCTGCCCCATTACTCCCCACTAGCGCCACACACTCGCCCGGTCGGATATGGAAGCTCACATCGCGCAAAACCGGCTGCTCGCTATTCGGATAGGCGAAAGCCAGATTCTGCGCCTCCAACCCCTGCTCCAGGCAGGGCGGCGGCGCGGCCGCCGTCGGCGTCACCACCTCCGGTTCCAGGCGTAGAAATAGATCCAGTTGTTCGGCAAATAACTGCACCTCATACACACCTGCCAGCGCCTGCAATAAATTTTCGAACAACGCTTGCGACCGGCTAAACACACCAGCGTATAGGGTTAGATCGCCCAGGGTGAAACTCCCCCCCACCACGCGCCACACGACCGTAACATAGGCCACATAATACCCCAACGTTGACAATATCTCCCCACCCAGACTCGCCAGAGTTTGACCGCGCGACAAATCAATGTTCTCCTGTCGAAAACGGCGGCGCAAAGCCTGAATCTGATCGAGCAGATAATCCGTTAGCCCCCAGACGCGCACCTCTTTGGCATAGACATCATTGGATAGCACACTGCTCAGATATTCTGCTCGTCGGCCATCCGGCGTGCGCTCGTTAAAAACAATGAAACGCCGTCGGCCGTAATGCATCAGCGCCCAAAAACCGGGCAACGTAGTTGCCAGCAACAGCATAACCAGGCTGGGGGAATAAGCCACAATCAACCCGCTCACCGTCAGCAACGTCAGACCGGTCTGCGCGAACATCAAAACGGCGCTTAGAAGCTGCACCGGCCCATACATCGCTTCACCCTGTGCCCGGTAAAGCTGGTCGTAATACTCCGGCGTTTCATAAGCCGCCAGGTCCAGCCGAGCCGATTGTTGCAACACCTGGAGCTGCACTTGATACACCAAATGCTCTTGCAGAATATTGCGGCTGTGCCCGGCGGCCAGCCCGATGATTACTCCGACCGCCAATATCCCCGCCTCCAACCCCACATACAGCCAAACCATTTCCAACGGCGCTCCCACTCGTTGCGCCGCCGGCAGGCTGATGATGAACACCATCTGATCAACCAACAACTTCGTCACCCACAATTGGGTGACCGGAATGACGGACTGCAACAAAGTCAGGATGCTGACGCCGATCGTAGCGCCCCGGTGACTCAGCCATAACCAGCGCAGCGTCCACGGCAACAACCGCAAGATGCGCCTGGCTTCGCCTGCCCATTGAATGATGGTAGACATAGTTTGCCTCAATGAACCATCAGTTTGAGGGTGCGCCGAGATAGCCGACCTCGATGCTGCACCCGCTCACTGATCGGCGTTCAACTGTTTGATGGCTGTATTGGGTTCAAACTCCAGCGAGCGGTCTTTCACGTATGGGTGGTTGGCCAGGGTATCCACGCCCAATAACTCATCCACCAGCGCCGTTGCCAGCGGCAACCCCGTGACATCCTCTATCCACGCCCACTGACCGTTTGGATTAATTTCCAGGAAGACGAAGTCACCCTCCGGCGTAGCGATCAAGTCAATATTGCTCATGCGCAGACCCATTTTCCGTGTCAGGGTTATACATTGCGCCTCCAGTTGCTGCGGCAAAAAAGCCGGGGCATGTCGGCAATCATCTGTGTGCGGCCGCCAATCCATCTGAGTGTGGGCATTCTCTTGGGTGTAAATTGCAGTCGTCCATACCCGTTCGCCGATCACATTGACCCGCAATTCGTATTGTTTGGGAATAAGTTGTTGGAAGAGGCATGGAATAAAACAGATCGAATCCAGATGCTCTTCCAGAGTCTCATGGGTGATGCGCGTGGTGTAAATGCCGCGCGCCTCACCGTCGGCGTAGGCAATCGGCACTTGACGCAACGTCTTGTAGATCATATTGCCGCCGCATTGCTCAAAGAAAGCCTGCGCATCGGCCGGATCATTGGTGACCAGCGTGGGCACAGTTTGAAAACCCACATGGTGCGCCAGACGCAACTGATGGATCTTGTGATTGGCGGCGCGCACATGGTGAGGTGGGCTGACCCAACGCCGATCCCATAGGGCGCGATACAGCCCGTCTAGCGTCTCTTGCGCTTCCATGCGAGCGAAACGCTCGTACACCTCATCCATGTCTGGATGCGGCGTCACTTCTCCCGGCCGGCGATACCAGACGCCAGTGATGTTGGCCCAGGGTATGTCGGCGGTTGGCAAATGCATCCAACCATTCAACTCGCCTTGATGGATGCCCACGCTCAGACGCAAGGTGTAGGGAAATTGCTCGGTACATAAGCGCACATACGGGACGCCGCGCCGGTCGCATTCCGCTTCTACCCAATCGGCGTGGCTGTCTGCTGCTTGATCGAGAAATAGCAACATAACTGCTGACTCCACCACAGTTGCACGCCAGAGTTGCCCACTGGCAACCCTGGCGTCCACTTTACTTGATTACAACCATTGCCTGACGAACTTTGAGCCGACAGTTACCAGCAGTCATCGCAGGCAGTCTGTTGATATGGAGGAGGATCATCCTCCGGCGAGCCAGTATACGGCAGAGAGCGCGCGCAAACCAACTTGCCGTTGACGCCTTGCAGTCTGGTGGTCAAATGCACGCCGAAGGGTTGGGCTTTGTCGCGCTCGAGATTGGCCACATGGAAGGTCTTGGCCTGGGGATTGAGTTTGGATATGGTTCACTCTCCTTATCCATTTCTGACGCGAATAGGCTGTTCGTCGCCGCCGGAATCATCACAGCTTGTTTGGACCTCGGACAAGGCACAGATCAACTTGCTGTTGACGCCTTCCAGCTTGGTGGCGAAGTGCGCGCCAAAGGGCTGAGCTTTCTCGCGCTTGACATTGGCCACACTGAAGGTCTTGGCCTGGGGATTGGGTTTGGACATGATTCACACTCCTTTTTCTGCTTCCTGAATTTGGTTTGAAAACAATAGGCAGAATCTCAAACTTTGGCCTTCAGCTTGAGATTCTGCGGTAGAGACAGTGGGCTTCGTCGGCGACTAAGCCACATCCCCCTAAGTGGTCTTCTCGCTAAGCAACTAAGATATTGTTTGGCCTGTGAACACCGAGACCGCCAATAGGGTTGGGTCGTTTTTTCCATACATAGGGGTGGCAGTGGGTGTTCCAATAGGTCAACGCGTAGGTGAGAGCGTCTGTCAACTCGTCATGGTTTTCAAAACGGCGGCCTTTGAGCGCCAACGAACGCAATTGTTTCCACCACGGCTCGATCAGAAGGTAGCGCGGTGGGGCCGACCAGCCATTCTTCTCCAGGGTATGTTTTGACAGCAATCGATCCCATTTCATCCATACAGATTACGCGGGTCTCTTCGAGTGGGTCGCGGGTCCTATTTCTCAGCATCGCGGAACCAGCTCTCTTAACGCTTCGATTTGAAGCCTTTGCCTTCCGTCCATTCTCAGATTGTCGAATCAGACAGAAGGATTCCTTCGCGTTCTTCAAACGCTGTTTGCAGGCGTTCTAACGTCCACAACGCGTACGGCAGTCCCAGCGTGCGCGGTTTTTGCAATGCCAAACTGATCAGCTTTTTTTCATCATGCTTACGCGGGGCGCCTGAACGCGGGTGATTTTGTAGCCCTTCTTCATTGACCCGTTTGACCCACTTTGTGTCCACTGCGTTTCTGGCTCACTTTACGAGAAAAGCATTTAGAGTTTTGTTTGGGAGGGACAGCAGAACTGCAATCTTTGGCCGTCAGCTTGTAGTTCTGCCTGAACGCGCTCAACACATACAACGCTTGCCTCCGCAGCGCCTGGCACAAACAGTGCGCCGAGGCGTGCTGCCTGTCAGGCGGCCTCGACTATTCAACTACAATCGTCGGTGCAGGTGTTGTCGCACGGAATTCGAACGATGGACAGGGCGCAGACCAGCTTGTTGTTGACGCCTTCCAGTTTGGTGGTGAAATGCGCGCCAAAGGGTTGCGCCTTGTCACGCTTGATAGCCACACTGGCGGGTTTTCCCGCTTGGGGATTGGGCTTGGACATGATTCACTCTCCTTTTTGTTCAAGATTTTGTTTGTGAATGCCACCAGAACCGCAACCCTTGGCCTTCAGCTTGGGATTCTGTGTGGAGACAGCTAACTTACATCCACGCGCCTGAGCGCTGAGCATCAGCCGACAGCCCAGCAGTTTGCCATTCATGACGATCTCATGGCAACGAGGTGTCGAGTAGGAGTAAGGTGAGTCTCATCTCTTCAGGATTTCTTTAGGGAATGACACCAGAAGCGCAGCTTTTACTTTTGGCCTTGAATTAGTCTACCGCCGCCTTCGCCGCGCTTCATCAAAATTTGATAGGGCTTCTCTCTTGGTAGTCACCAGGGTTCAGCCGGCAACAACCACGCTTTGAACAAACCAGGTGAATGACAGCGAGCAACAACTCATTTTGGCGCATCCGCTGTCATCTCGATCGCACTGTCATAGGGCATTCTATCATGCATCTTAGATAAATCAAATGTCCGCCGTGTTAGGGGTGAGCGTCAAGTTCGTTGATAGATTCTGGTAGTTGGGTGAGTTCCCCGGTTTTTACCCAGTGCCTATCAGGCCGAATACTGATTTTGGGGAATATACGACACAAGAACTATGCCTTTGTGGCGTTGAATTTCACCCCATCACAAAAAGTGACGCTCACCCCCGTGTTAGTCAGAGACAGGGGTATGCCAAATTTCTTGCCGGTTGCTGGCCGGCGAGGCTCTTTGAGGAAGGGCCCATCGGCGAGAATATTCGAAATCCCCCAGGTCATCATCGGTGATTTCGCTGCTTGGCAAACGCTTAAGCCGGCCGCGCGCTTAGAAGCTGACCGGCTGCGCTAAGCGCCACTGCCTCAAGCCCTGAAGCATCGCGTAATAAGCAGCCAACCGACCGCCGATTCGGCCGAATCCGTTATTTCTCCCTCTTCGATAGCAGCAGCCTACGGGCCGGCAAGACCTACGAAGACCGGCCATCCCTGACAGCCCCTTACCTCCGGGCGGCCTCGCCGGCAGACCGGTCTGGCGCCCCATCGAGGGACGCCAGACACGGCGCGGCCCAGGGTATCCCGCCGCGGCCCCGTGCGCTCATGGCACGTTTCGGCCGAATCTTTCCCCCGCGCCGTTCGTTTCTCCCACAATATGGGCTATTGGCCGCCCGAAATAGGAATCAGTTGTGTTGCGAGTTGCCAAACGTAAACCGCGCGCCAAGGCAATGGCGCGCGGTTTACGCATCTTCCACGGTTATCGGCCGATCCTGTTTGAAACGGCTGATCGTCAGCCGACCAGGCGGTCAGTTATTCAGCCCGCCCCAACTTACGCCGCCCACGATAGGCCAACACCCACAGCGTGCCCAGGCACAAGATGGCCGCGCACAACAGCCCAACCAGCCACAGCGTTGGCGTCGCCGCCGGCCCAAACTGGCTCAAGCGCACCGCCAACGGCGAGCCGGTGTTGCCAATGGCGAACTGCGAAAAGTCGCTGACCCCCGTCTGGGTGAAGGTATGGGCCAGCGGATCATGCACAAAGCTACCCGTCACGTCAACCCAGGGGCTGGCTACGTCGGCGCGTTTCAACACCCGCAGCAACATCGGATCGCCCGTGCCGTCTACATTGGCATAGTTGATCACCAACGTGGCGGTCACATCCCCGAACTCGTGTACGCCCCACAGAATATCGGCGCGCTTTTTCACTTCGCTGGGGAAGAGTTCATCCATGATTTGCGAATCGCCCGCCCCTGTGCGATAAATGCCCAGGTAATCGGTGGTCGAAGGGGTTGAGGTGATCGTCATCGTCATCTGCTTGCCGGGATCGCCCACCGAGGTGGGGGTTTGCGTGTCCACAAACGCCCCCACCGCGCCCACCGGGGCCGTCGAGATAGCGCGCGTCGGCCCATTGTTGGTCGCCGCCGCATAGCAGCCATTGGAGAAGTCCACCACATTGCCGGCCTGGGCGTTGAACTGAAGATACAGTTTCAGATCTGCCTCGCTGCCGGTCAAGACATTGTGCATGTCGCCCTGAATCTCTGACTGCGAACGGGCCGTTGACCAGATGCGGAACTCGTCGATCTGCCCGGCCAGGGTATTGCTGTTGTTCTTGCCGATCGCAAAGTGTCCCCAGTTGGCGTTCAGGCCATCCGACGCCAACAACTCGCCCACCAATTCCCCATTGCGATACAGGCGCGCCTCCGCGCCGTTCAGGGTGAAGGCAAAGTGCTGCCACTCGCCCACAACCAACGTATCGGCGGGGGTGTTAATCCGCGACCAACTATTGTCAGCCACACCGACGCTAACCACGCCGGCGCTATTGGTCTGGAATAGGAAGCTGCCCCAACCATTGCCGATTTGCTGGTTCCCATCCAGGCGGGCCGTTGGCAACAGCCACCACTCTACGCTGAAGACGTTGTTGGGGCTCCAATTGAAGCCTTGCACATCCAGGTAATCGTCTACCCCATCGAAAGACAGCATGCGGCTGGCCGAGGCCGCCACATTCAGCGCCTCAACCTGCGGGATATTGATCACGGCGTTGGTCGCGCCGAAGCTACTGTTCACCACGTCGCCGGAGAAAGCGCCGGGCGCATCCCCCAGGAAACGCACATAGATGGTGGCGCTCACCAGGCTATCGGACGGCGGCAGCGATAAGGACGCCGCGAAGCCGCTGGAGGCGTCGGTGGACACCAGGAAACCGGCCGGCGGCATCACCTCCAGGTTGGTCGTCAGATTGAGGCCGGTCAAGGCGTAAGACAGTTGTTGGTAAGCGACGCAGCCGATCTTGACGTTGGCGAAGGCCAGGCTGGTCGTATCAACGCTGATGGTCGGTTCGGCGTTGCGGGCGATGAGGAATTGGCGTTTGAAGGCCGTCAGGCCGTTGAAAGTGGCCTGGTTGGTGGCCGCATTCACGTTGTCGGCGCTCGCCAGATAGCTCCAGGCCCCATCCGCCCCCTGATCCCGGTAGAAGAGCTGCACCTGAGACGGCGTGGCCGCATCGGAGGCGGTCAGGTCTTCGGCCACCGTGAAGGTGACATTGGCGGCAAAGCTGCCCGTCCCCGACCGGTGTACGGCCCAATACTGTTCATCCAACGCCGTCAGGTCGCCGGGTATACCGCTGACGCTGTTGGGTTCGACATCAATACGCGAGACAATGACAGTGGCCCCATTCTGGCTGCTATAGTTGGCCGTCAGGCCGGTTCCGGTAAAGCTCACCACGCCATTGGCTTCGGTGGTGGTGAATTCAATGCCCACGCCGGCTGGGGCGGTCGAGGTGGTATGAGCCACGCCGCCCACCAGCGTCCCCTTGACGCTGCTGACCACATCGAAGAGCTGATTGGCGTTCTCATCCCCATCAAAGTAGGCTTTCAAGCCCGTTTCGTTGCCTTGCAAGGGCTGATGGAACATATCCCGGATTTCAGCCAGCGTCAGCGCTTTGTCCCAGACACTCACCTGTTCGATGCGGCCGTTGAAGAAGTCAGAGGCCGAAGTCCTGAAGAGCGCGCCGATGGTGGCCTGATCCAGGGTCATCGGGCCGGGCGTGTAGGTGAAGGATTGATCCTGGACCCCATCAATGTACAGTTTGGCGCTGCCGTTGGCATCCACGAAAGTGATGAAGCGCCAGGTGTTGTCCAGGGCGACGCCGGACGACAAAGCGTTGCGCAGAACGACGCCGTTATCATCCCGGATGAAGACCCACAGGCTGCCGTCGGTGTAGGTTAGAATAGAGAACCGGGGGTCAAAGTCACTGCGGCTGGTCTCGCTGTAGAGGCTTTTGGCGTTTTGAGGGCCGCCTTTGACCCACATGGCGATGGAATAGGCTGTGCCGACGCCGCGCCGGTAGATGGGCAGCGCGGCGTGAGCGCCGACATCCATGTAGCCGTCCACCCCACCAAAGGTGAAATCGTTGCCGGGCGCCAGGCGCAGGGTCTGATCAGCGCCGTAGACCGGCGCGCCGTTGGACAGGGCCGCCAGACGAAAATGCAAGACATCCGTCCGGCTGAGCAGGGTGGAAGCGATGCTGCTGCTGACCGCTTCTTCGGTGTGGCCGGTGGCGGAGGTCGGGATGTCGGGGGTGCTCAGGCCATAGGCGGTGGTGGGGCCATATTCAAAGTGAACCCCGGTCAGGGTGGTATTATGCGGGTTGACCAATCCCCGCAAGGTGAGGCTGGTCTTGTTGACGCTGTGAGCGGTCGTGGTGCGGGCATAGAAGCAGTTGACATCGCCAACTTTGGTGACGGCGTTGGCGCGCAAGCTTTCATTGGCCCCGGTGACAGCGCTGACGGCGAAGGATTCTGCTTCGGTCGCGCTCAGCCCGTCGAGGATGGCCGATGCGCCATCGAAGGTGACGCCGCTGGTCATCTCGGCCATGTACTGAGGCCCTAGCCGATAGACTTTGTAAGCGGTGGCGCCGGCCACAGGGTTCCAGACCAGCCGGGCGCTGGAGCCGCAAGCCCAATCCAGGTTCAGGTTTTGGGGGGCGGCGCCGATGGTGTTGAGGTTGCTTTCGGCTGATAAGCCCCCGCGCGTCACCCGGAACTTGATGGTGTGAATCCCCGTCCCCACCGAGGGGGCCACCTAGGTATAAGAGCGGCTGGCCGTGTTATAGCCCGTGACAATATTCGTCCACGCGCCGCCATCCAGTTGGTACGCCAGATCAAAGGTCGCGCTGCCGCCGTAGCTATCCCACTTGAGATAATACGTTGCGCCAGGCACAAAGCGCACATCTTGCAACGGGAACCCCATGTGCAATTCATCCATCAGGAACTCATATACGATGAAATAAGTTTGCGGCCCCATCGGCACATGGGCGCCGCTGACATTCAGCGTCCACACACCCGGCGTCGGGTTATTTACGGTGACCTGTTCCATCGTGTTCAGGTTATCCACCTGTCGGGTGGCCGGTAAATCCAGGTTAACCGGGTTGGGGGTTGGGTCTAGCACCCATGGGTTGTAACTAACAGTCCCCGGATCTGTCACCAGCAGGTCGAGATTGTTGACGATGGCCGGATTCGCGCCGACCGAGGCGGCTACATCGGGCCACATCAGCATGACCCGCACTTGGGCGGTGTTGACCGGCACCGTCAAGTTGAATACGTCGGCGGCTCCATTGGCGACGCTATCCGTCACAAACTGCGCGTTGTCAATTACCGCATACGCCCGGCGCAGATTCGGCCGACCGTAACCTGTTCTAAAATCTGGGCCGGGGTCATCTAGCTCATCGGCCGTATTCATCAGAATCGCCCGCAGCAGCATGGCCGGTGGTTCCGCGCCAACGTACTTGTCTTGATAGATTTGGGACAGTATAGCCAACGCGCCGGTCACCTTGGGGGCCGCCAACGAGGTGCCCGCAGCGCCTTCAATGGTTATATGGGGCAAGATGCGCCCATCGTAAGCCGGGCCAATACTGCCCGAAGTGACAAGCGATTCATCTGAATTCACGTTGCGAATAGCCAGTTGGGTCTTGTTTTGCTTGCGCTGCCCGGTGATATTGGCCCAGCCCGCGAACCCATCGTATGGCGGGTAGCCGGGGCTCTCGCCGGAGTTGCCGGAAGAGAAAATTATCAGCGCTCTATCATGGGAGGCGGTGAGCAGATCAAAACTTCGAGCCACCGAATCATAGCCGGCCACAATGCCATAACCCAGCGAGTGATTGGTGAAGCGTAATTCGTGGGAGACATACAACCCCGCATAATCTGGAGATTGGCTGACGCTTAGGATAGTAGCCCCCCAGGCATTATTCAGGTCTGTGGGATCGGTGTTGCCCCCGCCGGCGGCGTCAATCATGACGGCAATCTTGTGGTCGCTGAGATCGCCGGACATCATTTCGATCGACCGCCCTCTGGCGTCGATGTGGTTATTCAGCGTTCCGCCTTCTCCGATGGCGAGCACCACGCCGGCGCCATTGTAGGTCAGGCCGTTAAAGCCAGAGTTGACATAATTGGCCCGACCGGAGGCGCTGCGGATGTAATCTTCCGGCTGTCCTTCGGCCGGCCACAAACCCGCAAACTGGACATAGGGCAGAGCCAGCACAGCGTTCAGTTGCCTGGGATCGATGGTGACATACAGTTGGCGCGCATAATCCAGCCGCCGGTCAATGCCCACCCCCCTGGTTTGCAAATCGGCGATCACCACAGTCGGATTCAGGGTCGCGTAGTAGCTCAAAACCAGTTGACTAATCGGCTCTCCCAAAGCGCGCCGATAGGCCAGTTCCGGCTCCAGCCTGAAAATGTCATACACATCAATGATGGTCAGGGCCTCACCGGACAACTGTCTCAAGTCGAAACCCAGATCGACGACCGCAAAATAGGTGTCTTCAGGCAGGTAATCCACCAATTGCAAACCGGCATCAGCCCAACGCAAGCGTTTGTCATCTTCCGGTATGTGGGCGAACTGGATCAACTTGAAATACTTGCCATCGAAAACCCCACTTTGTTCAATCGCCACTTTATCGGGCGGCACACTGGCCGGCAAGTATTCGCCCGTCAGCCGGCGGATGGGCTTGCCGGTGCTATCCTGCGCATGCAACAGGGTGGTTGTAAAGACGATGATGACCAGTGAGAGGCCGGTTAAAATCAACGCTTTGGTTTTGGCTGTTAGCAACATATCGGGCTCATTCCTTTTGTCGCGCTTCACTACCGTACACTTTTTAATTGGGTATTCCAAGCTCGAACGGGATGTATAAATCTTCATTGAGAAGGTGTTCGAGGAAGCGCAGACCCAATTGAAACAAGCTCAAAT
>JAYRVN010000379.1:0-5740 GCA_041918535.1 Chloroflexota bacterium | reverse complement strand
CGCTCGCCAACAGCTACAACATCCCGGCTGTGCTCTTGTTACAAAACATCGGCGTTGACCGCTTGTTAAACCTCGCCCAACGCCTCGGCATTGCCAGTCTGGGGCAGGACGCCTCACGTTATGGCCTGGCGCTCACCCTCGGCGCCGGCGAGGTGACGCCGCTGGAGTTAACTGCCGCCTATGCCGTTCTGGCTAACGGCGGCTATCGCCTGCCGCCCGTCGTCATCCTCAAGATCGAAAAATCTGATGGGGAATTACTCTACACCTACCAACCGCCCACCCCCGAACCCATCCTGGATCCGCGTGTGGCCTTCATACTTAGCCACATTCTGGATGACGACGCCGCTCGGATTCCGGCGATGGGGCGCAACAATGTGTTGGATTTGCCCTTCTCGGCGGCAGTCAAGACCGGCACAACCAACGACTTCCGCGACAATTGGACGGTGGGCTACACGCCGGGGTTGGTGGTAGGTGTTTGGGTGGGCAACACCGATAACAGCCCTATGCGTGATGTCAGCGGCCTGACCGGCGCAGCCCCGCTATGGTCACAATATATGCAAGCCGTTTACGGCAATTATGCGCTCATAGCAACTTTGCAGGATCAGGGTGCGCAACCCCCCACGGAATTTACGCCGCCGCCAGGGGTGGCGCAACGGCCGATTTGCGATCTCGCCTCGGTGACGGCCGGCGCGACGGCTTGCGCTCTGACCGACCGGGAATGGTTCCTGGTTGATCCCTTTGCCCCGACGCCGACCCCCACGCCGACGGTTGATCCGCTGACGGGTGGGGTGGGGTGGGAATTGCTCGATCCTGCGGTCTGGCGCGCCCCGGCCTTACCCTTGCCGCCGTCCCCGGTGGAGTTAATACTTGCCCCGGACGCCATCCCTCCGCAGCAGTATTGCACATTTCCACGCGGTTTTAGCCTGGCGCTGCTGCCGCCGCAAGCTGCGGCGACCGTCTTCCTGACGCCGCCGCGCAATCAGGAAAGCTTGAAACCAGCCTATGACTGGGCCTTTGCTCACAACATCTCTATTTTGCCCACTGAGGCGTGCGGCGAGGAGATACTGGCGCGCGATCCGAATGTGCCGGCGGTTTGGCGCATTGTCAGTCCCAAGCCGGGCGATAAGTTGCAAGGTGTGGCCCCGATCATTGGCGTGGCGGACTTTGATCCGGCCCGTGTGCAATATTACAAGCTGGAAATTACCCCGGCCAATACAGAAGAATGGGTGACATTTGGCGAGACGCATGCTGTCCCGATGGCCTATGGCACATTGGAAACGCTTTACGCGCCGGGGTTGCCGGCCGGCGATTATGTCATCCGCCTGGTCCTGGTGGGGTGGGACGGCAACTACATCGGCCAGCCGGCGGCGGTGACGGTGACGTTAGGCCCGTAAGGGTGTCAGGGACGGCGTACAAGCGGCAAGAAGTGTTGCAGGCAGCGGTTGGTGGCATTGAGCGAGGGGCACTTCTGGAAGGCCCAGGTGCCGCCGCCATCCAACGTGCGGCCCCAACTCCGGTTCCGCGGCATCAGGGTAATGGCGGCGCGGTCAATCAGCATACGGCCGTCCGCCCCATACAACGCCACGGCGCCCTGGATGTAGGGCAGGGTGAAGTTGGTGTGCAAAGCCCCTTGTTCGGTATCGTCATCGGCCCAGAAGGTGAGGAAGCCGCCGGCCGGGATGGTGACGCCGGCTGGAATAGGGTATTTGGTGGGTTCGGCCGAATCGTCCGTCAGCGAGAATCCGGTCAAGTCGAAGGCTACCGGCCCCGCATTATACAACTCGATCCAATCCGGAGTCTCACCCGCTTCATCGGGATCGGTGACGTATACGGTGTTGTAGAGCATGATCTCGTTGAGCGAGATGGGCGGGCGGGCATAGCCCACCACATAGCTCAAGCGATGCGTCGGCGCATCGGCCGGATAAATCACCTGATAGCCGGTGTCGTCGCCGGTCGTGATGTAGTAGGTCACGATTGCGCCGTCGGGCTGGGGAGGGATGAAGGCGCGGTATTGGATGCCGCCGACATAGGTCATGGGTAGGCCGGTGAAAGTGTCGCCGGTGGGGGCGAACCATACGGTTGGGTTGATTAGGCTGCCATTATCGCTGATCTTAGCCACCACGGCCACGGATTCGGCCGAATCCGGATAAGCCGGGTCTATCACCACCTCCGTCACCGCCGGTCGCGCTACCCCGCAGGGCGCATTCCCCAAACCGGGCGATGGCTCAGCGATAAACTCCCAGCCCCCATCGCCATCGGGACAACGACCATAGGCAATGTCTGTCTGTTGGCCGCTGAAGGACAGGGTATCTAAGGGGGCGCCTAGACCGCGCGCGGCATCAAAGAGCCCCAGACTCTCGGTTGTTTTCAGCGAGAAGTTGGTGTGGAGCAACCCTTGCTCCGGATCGTTGTCGGCGTACAACAGCAGATAACCGCCCGGCGCCACAGCCAGGTCAGGGCTGAGTCGAAATTGGGTCGGTTTGCTCAGATTATCCGTCAGGGTCAGCCCGCCCAGGTTGACAGCGTGCGGGCCGGGGTTGTAGATTTCCAGCCAGTCGGGGAATTCGCCCGGTTCATTTGGGTCTAACAGGCCGGTGGCATTGTCCGCCATGAACTCGTTTAACTGTAGCGTCGGCGGCTGGTAATTGACGATGAATTCCAGCGGCGTGTCCGGTCGGGCCTCGACGCCGAAGCGCCAACTCGTTTGCGCCGGCGGGAACAAGGTTGTCAGCCCGTCATTGTCGGTGGCGGCGAGGTAGTATTGCACGCGCGCGCCGTCCGCCTGGCCGGGAATGACGGCGCTGAATAGTCCGCCGCCGTTATCGGTTAATGGTTGGGGCGTGAACGCGCCATTCCCCACCTGCGCGAAAAGTTGGGTCGCGGTCAGGTTACCGTCATCGCTGATGCGGGCGCTGACGGTGACACTCTCGCCGGTCGCCGGTTGGGCCGGCGCATGGCCGACATCGGTGATAGTCGGGCCGCGCCAATGATTGCCCTCGCCGGGTGAAGGCACTTGCAGCGTGCGCCAGGTTACGCCATCCGGCGCGCGTCCCCAGGCCACATCGGCCGGCAGGCTGCCGTAAACGGCGGAGGCCAACTCCCGGCTGCCGGTCGGTTCTATCAGCGCCAAAAAGCCGCCGCCGGCCGCTAATTCAAAGTTGACATGGTTCACGCCTTGCACCGGTTCGCCATCGGCCCAGATCAAGGCATAACCCAGCGGTGGGAGCACCAACGCCCCGTCAATGCGCTGTGTGGTTGGTTGGTTGGCGGCGTCCGTCAGGTACATCCCGTGCAGGTCTACGGCTGTCAGGCCGGCGTTGTAAATCTCGAACCAGCTTTCATGGCAATCGGCCGAATCCGGATCATCCGGATCGCACAAGCCGGCGACATTCACCGGCAACACCTCGTTGATGAACAGCATCGCATCGGTCGGCTGGCAATAGGCGGTATAATTCGCCTCGATTTGGGCGCGGCGGAGAGTGAGATATTGCTTGAGGTCATCCGGCCCCGCCTCAAACCAACTGTTATCATCCCAGCGATATTTTTGCCAGTCGCGCCTCACATCCGCCTGCAATGTGGCGTAGAGGGCGTCAATCTGGGGGAAGAGCGTGGCCTCTGAAGCCGTGGTTTGGAGCAAGGTATTCAAGCGCCCGCAATAATAATCTCGATAGGCGGGCACAGCCAGTAAACGCGTGAGCAGGGGACTGGGTTCTTTCAAGCGCTGACTGCTGCCGGCCGAGCCCATATCCAGTGGCATATCCGTGGTCAGGTCGCGCGTCCATTCGGCGATCAGCCCCCAGGTATGATCCAGGTCCCACGGCGTCAAGGCCCAGGTAGCGACGGCGAGATCATGAATTAAATAGGCGTTATGCCAGGTGAAGTCGGTATTGGTGACCAGGACATTGATGGCGTAATAATCGAGGTAATGCCAAAGGTCGAAGGTGTGGCTGATGGCATAGGGAAACTCCGCTTCTGAGGCGAAATTGATCAGTTCGCTAAACTGGATGAGATCATTGACATTCCCATCCTCGTTGGTTTCTTCTTCATAGGCGCCGATATAGGCCACAGGGTCGGCCAGCCATTGAGTGAGCGCGTAGTTGGATTTGTAGATGTTGCTGCCCGGATCGCGCCCCGTACGTTCCAGGAAAGCCTCATCCACCTGCTCGATCTGAATATACACACCTTGATAACGTCCGTTTAGAAAGACCAACACCGGTTCCATGTGTGGGGGTTGGATGCCGGCGCTTTCATATAGGTTGTTGGTGAGCAGCGTGCGCATCAACGTCCAATCCACGTATTCGCCGTTGAGGTTGATGCGGTCGCTGTTGAGGGGAGAGGCGTCGGTGAAGCCAACTTTCCAGGAGCGCTTGGTGACTTCGCGGCCGTAGTTGCCGCGGAAGCGGACTTCGGCCGCATACGGCGCGCCGTTGTAACTGACGGTGGCGGGGACGGCGTCGTCGGTGTAGGGATTGGCGTAGAGGAAGGCTAGGTTTTCGGCCGAAACCTCTAACTCATACCTGGGCAAGCCGGCGCTGCTGGGATCAACGGCGGCAGTCGGCCCTACCGGCGCGCTGAGGGCGCTTTCGCGACCGGAGGCATCCACGGCGCTGACTTGGTAAAAGTAGGGGTTGCCGATGACGGCGCTGGAGTCCTCCAGGCGCGAGAGGTGGAGCGGGGTGTCGGTCAGGCGGGTATAAGGGCCGTTGGGGGTGTCGGCGCGATAAACGTGATAGCCGTCGGCATCAGATTCGGCCGAATCGGGCCAATTGACCAGCACAGCCCGATAGCTGCTCAGGGTGGTCACACCGGTCGGCGCGGCCGGCGGGAGGCCATCATCGTCAAAGGCCGCCACTTCCAGCGCTGCCAGCAGCGTGGTCCCGGCGACCGGGGCGGCGGTAAGATCAAGTTGACCGTCGCTCACGTGGGTCAACAGGCGGCGAGTCAGTACATAGTCCAGGCCAATTTCGGCCGAAACATTCACATCATCCAACGCCAGGTTGCCTTCTAGCGCCACATCAAACACATGCACGGGCGGGATGGTGGCGCTATGCTCAATGAAACGCAGCGTCACCAGATACGCGCCATCCGGCAGATCACCCACGTGATAAGCCTGCCACCCTTCCCGATAACTTTGAAACAGGGAGCTTTCGGGGCTGCCGCCTACCGGCCGGGCCGGCGACTCCAGAACGGCGCGCCCGCCGACAAAGCCATAGCCGGTCGTGGCGTCCCAGGGCAGGTCGGGCAGGTAAATGGCGCCGTCGGAGGCCGTATAGGCCTGGTAACTGCCCACATTCACGCGCAGCGGCAGCATTACGGCTGCCTGAGCTGGCGGGCGCGCCTGCGCGGCCGCCACAAGAAACAGCCCGAATAGCCGACACACCATCTTCAAATAACGTATTCGCATAGTACCCCTCGCCCAAACACCCAACCAGGCCACTCCCCAGGTTCCCGCTAATCCCGCAATTCCGCCCCTAACTTTGCCTGAAGCTGCTTCAGCATGGCGCGCCGCAAACGGGCTGTGTCGTCATCACTGAGCGTCTTGGCATCTGATTGAAAGGTCAGATGATAGGCTAGGCTCTTTTTCCCCGCCGGAATCTGCTTGCCCCGGTAACAATCGAGGAACTCCAGGTGCTCGAGCTCGATCGCGAAGGTGTAGCGGACCGGGTAGGTCGCGGTGTCGTCCTGCACCACCACGCCGCGCGCGTCGCGCACGATCCAGCGGTAGGTGACGTCGACGCGT
>JAYRVN010000378.1:0-2545 GCA_041918535.1 Chloroflexota bacterium | reverse complement strand
AGGGGCCAGCGCCGGGCTGAATCTGGCGGCGGAGGCGCGGGCGTATCGCTTGCTGACGACAGCGGATCGGCCGATTCTCGATGTGGGCGCCGGCCAACCGGTACAGTTTCAGGTGAGGTGCGCGGGGGCGTTGGAAGTTCTGACGGGCGGCGCTTGTCCGCCGGTGATGAGCCGGTTGGGATGTGATATCGCGCCATTCCATTTGGATTCGGCCGAAAATGAGCGCACGCTGGCCGCCTTCATTTGGGGAGACCAACCTCAACGTCTGCAACGCTTGCGCGAAGGCATAGACGCCTATCGTCGCCTCGCGCAAACGCCGGCTCCGGTGCGTCTGTTCCCTGTCCGGCTGCCCGACGAACTCCCCGCTTTTCTGTCCCACGTCGTTGCGCCGCAAATCCAGGCTGACCGGTGGCCTCTGGTCATCTACAACACCTGGATGCGCAACTACCTGCCGGACAAAGGCCAATCGTTGCGCGCCAGCCTGGGCGGCTGGGCGCAAGAGCAGGCGCGACCAGTGATCTGGCTGCAATGGGAGCCGCCTGAGGCCGACGAACTGCCGCCGCCGCTGCCGGATTGGTGCGTTTTATCGGCCGAAACCTGGCAGCCATCCCCCCAACGCTGGCGGCTTGGCTGCGTACATCCCCACGGCACACAGCTCAGCCTGGAGCCCGCCTGGCGCGATTGGGCGCGCTTTGTCCGTGGTCTGGCCTAAAACCATCAGGCCGGGATAAGAACTCCATCTGAGTCGCCCACACCCCGCTTTAAGACGCATGGATCAATCGCTATACTTCCTCGACGCCAGCGTTAGACCGGTCCCAATGGCCGAACGCGGCCGCCCTTATCAACCAACGAGGTGACCTTAATGACACTGTCCTCCGGCTCGCATCCTGCCGCCGATTACTCCCTTGGGCGTTCTTTGCGCCTGACCACTTTTCAAATTGGCTCGGCTATGGGTGAAATATTAACCGCCAGCGTGTGGAATCGCGTTATGATCACTGATCTCGGCATGTTAGCGACGCCTGTGGGCTTGTTGCTGGCCCTGCAATACTTCTTAATCCCCATCAGTCTGTGGGCCGGTCATCGCTCCGACACCATTCCTCTGTGGGGACGGCGGCGCACCTCCTATATTTGGCTGGGTCGCGGGCTGATGTTGTTAACCTTCCCGCTCCTAGGGCTGAGTGTGCGTGAATTTGAGAGTGGTCAAAATACGCTAGGCTGGATGCTGGCAACGGCGGCTTTCATCCTTTTTGGCGTGGGTAAACTAATGTCCGGCAGCGTCTATCTCGCCCTGGTGCGAGAATCCGCGCCGCCGGCCAAACAAGGCTTGGCGATCAGCCTAACGGAGACAGTATTGATTGTGCTCTTCCCCATAGCCGCAATTGGATTCGGCCGATGGATGGAGGTCTACGATCGCGCTACTTTCTGGCAAATGATCGTAGGCACTGTCTTGGCCGGCGCTTTCTTTTGGTGGTTTGCCATTGCGCGCGTCGAAATGCAAGCCACGCCCTTGCCCTCCCGCGTCGCTCCTCCCGGTGTGAGCGAAACCCTGCGACGAATCTGGCAAGATCGGCGCACGCGCCAATTCTTCCTCTTCCTGGCCGTTGCTACCTTCGCCGCCTGGATGCAAGACAACATCCTGGAACCTTTTGGCGGCGATGTTTTCGGGTTGCCCGCCGGGCGGACCACCCGTTTCACCGGCTACTGGGGCGGCGCGACCGTCTTGGTGTTGGTTATTTGCTTCATTGTCTGGCGGCGTCGGCCGCCTGAGCAACAAAGAGGCGTCACCGGCGTCGGCCTGTTCACCATGGCCCTGGGTATGCTCTTGCTGGCTGTGGCCGGGTGGACGCATCAGGTGCATTTAATCTCCCTCTGTCTGTTGGTTTACGGCAGCGGCTTTGGTTTATACACCTTTGGCGGCCTCAGTTTGATGGCTGTCATGTCGCCGGACCGTGATTCCGGCGCGTATTTAGGTTTATGGACGATAGCCATTCTCCTCTTCAAGGGCGCCGGCACCTTTTTCGGCGGCGCTATCCGTGATATTTTGTATCCGCTCTCGCCAGCGCTGGCTTATGGAATCGTTTTTGTCGTGGCTGCTTTGGGACTATTGATCGCCGTTAATCTTCTGCGTGGCATAGACATCCTGGCCTTCGCTCGCGAATCAAAGCGCGGCCAGGCGTAGTCGGCGTTTTGTGGCCATAACCTATGATGTGACCAGATGAAATGGCTCGTATCGGCCGAATGGTTGGGGCGTTGTTGTTAATAGAACCGCCGACAACCCAGCCTCAAGCCAGTCCAGAGCGAGGGCATTGGGGCTGGCAAAGCACCCCAGGCCGGGCAGGTAGTAGCGGGCGTTCATGTAGATGAGGCCCAGGTCGTTGGTCACGGCCTGGTTGTTGTGGCGGTGGCCGGTGTAGCCCAGGCTGGTGATGGTCTGCGCCGGCTCGGTGCGCCAGTCGCCAAAGGGGAAGTAACGCGCGATGCTGTCGCTCTGTGGGCTGCTCGCCCCGGCTTTGCCCAGCACGCTGGTGCTGCCCAGGTGGTCGCT
>JAYRVN010000377.1:0-2649 GCA_041918535.1 Chloroflexota bacterium | reverse complement strand
GCGTGTGGCGAATTGGGTAGGCCGTGACAAGGTTTACCCCACGAATGTTTTGCACCTGGCTACAGAGACCGGCAACAAGAATCATAGCGCCGTATTCCCTAAGGCTTTGCCTGAATGGTTTATCAGATTATTTACGGCTGAAGGTGACTGGGTGCTTGACCCATGCATGGGTTCCGGCACAACCCTGGTTACGGCTCAAGAGCTAGGCAGAAACTCGATCGGGATTGACATCCTGCCCGATTACTGTGACCTGGCGCGTAGCCGGGTAGCCTCGACGCAATATTTGTTGTTCGACGAAAAAGAGCCCTATGCAACCCATTAACCTTGACGACGTTAGGCAATATGTTGCCTATGTCGAAACAGATGGACACCAGAGTGATAAACAGGGATTGTTTAACGGAACTAAAGCAACTCGCCGCCGACTCGATCAACCTGATTGTCACCTCCCCATGTTAGGCGGAAAGGAGTCCGATACAATTTTGTCGGGGTATAATCAGGGCGAAAGCGCGCGAGGTGAGTGATGCCAACAGTTTTATCTGCCCAACGGGGCCTGTATTTTGAGGAGTTTGAGGTTGGCGATAGGGTGATCAGCAATGGTCGCACGGTGACGGAGGCGGATATTGTCAATTTTGCCGGCCTGTCTGGGGATTTCAACCAGATTCACACCAATGCCGAGTTTGCGGCCCGGGATACTTTCGGCCGACGCATTGCGCATGGGTTGTTGATTCAGGCTATCAGTACGGGTCTGGCAACAGCGACCGGCGTGATTGAAGGTACGGTATTGGCTTTCCGTGAAGTCCACGCCAAGTTCAGCCTGCCGACCTACATTGGCGATACGATCCATCTGGAATTAGAGGTGATCGAGAAGAAGGCGTTTGCGCGACTGGGCGGCGGGAACATTCACTTGAAGTTCAACGTTATTAACCAGGATGGACAAAGCGTACAGCGGGGTGAATGGGTAATGTTGATGAAAAGCCGGCCGCAAAATAATTCGGCCGAATCTTCTGCATAATGGGGCAGCATGACAGCCACAAACGACTCGGAAGAAACCCAGGCACCTGAACCGACCCCGCCGCCCGCCGCGCCGGCGCCTAAACCGCCGGCGACCGTCTCTCTATTGGATCTCATTCGACAGGCGGGCGCGCTCGATCCGGTTGAAACACCGCCGCCGATCATCACTGCCGGGATAGATGTCCCGAAGTCGGTTGAAGGGTCAGGCGGCAAGACACCGCCGCCTATTATCGCTACGCCAACCACGCCGACACCTACTACCCCAAGCGCCGGCACCACGCCTATCCGGTCGGGCCAGTTTCAGCCTACCCAACGCCCTTTGGAGCGCGATGCCGATGCGACGCAGGTCAATCCCGCTTCGGCTTTCCCCGGCCACACCCAGGCGCGTCCCCGCCTGGAGAACGCGGCGCACCCGACGGCTCAAACACCGCGCAGCGCACAACCGCGGCCGACAGCGGGAACCGGCCAGCGTCCGGGTGCGCCGCCGGCCGGCCAAGGGGCTAAAGTAGCGGCTGCGCCTGTGGCTGTGCGACCGGCGCGGGGAGGGATAGGGTGTTTCGGCCGATTTCTTCTCATCAGTCTCATCCTCCTGCTTATGGGCATCGTCGTTCTCGTTGCCGGCTTGAGCATCGGCTACATCACCATCGCCCGCGACCTGCCGCCCGTTAGCGAACTCCGCAGTCGCGCCAGCACCTTTGAAACGGCCCGCATCTACGACCGAGCGGGCGATCTGCTCTACGCGCTGGCCGATCCTAACACCGGCAACCGCAGCTATGTCCCCCTGGCCCAAATTGACCAGGACCTGATCAATGCCACCATTGCCACAGAAGATGTGCGCTTTTATACCAACCCCGGCTTTGACCCCGTTGCCATCTTGCGCGCTGTGCTCCTGGCGGCTCGCCAGGGAGACGTATACGCTGCCGGCGGCGCCAGCACCATTACCCAACAACTGGTGCGCGCCCTTCTGCTAAATGAAGACCAACGGACGGAACGCAGCTTTGGGCGCAAGGTGCGCGAGATCATCCTGGCCGCCGAACTGAATCGCAACCCGAACTACACCAAGAACGACATTCTGGAACTTTATCTCAACGAAATTTATTACGGCAACCGCGCCTACGGCGTAGAAGCCGCCGCCACGACCTACTTCAACAAATCCGCCTCCGATCTGACGCTGGCTGAGGCCTCGCTCCTGGCCGGCCTGCCCCAGGCTCCGGCCTTGTGGGACCCCATTGCCGCGCCGGAGTTGGCCCTGGGACGCCAATCAGAAGTGCTGGCGTTGATGGTACAGGCCGGCTTGTTGTCATTTGAGCAGGCCCAGACTGCTCTAAACGAGTCGGCTGTCACCGTGCGCAATATGCAGCCGCCCACCGTCACCATCCAGTATCCGCACTTCACCCTCTATGCATTACAAGAATTGGAGAACATTTACGACGCGCAAAGCATCTATCGCGGCGGTCTGCGCGTGTTCACCACGATTGACCCGGCCACCCAATTATTGGCGGAACAGGCGGTGGCCGCCCAGCGCGCCAATTTGACTTCGGCCGGGGCCAATAATGCCGCCCTGGTGGCGCTCAATCCGCAAAGCGGTGAAATCCTGGCCCTGGTAGGCAGCGCCGACTACAACGACGAAAGTATCAG
>JAYRVN010000376.1:0-9377 GCA_041918535.1 Chloroflexota bacterium | reverse complement strand
TCGCGCGTGGTCAAGGCATGGCGCGCCAGGATACAATCGCGAAAGCCGGGGGCGAAGCGTTCCACCTGCCGCTCGATGGCCTCGGTCATGTCCACGGTGGAGCCGGTGGGTACATGGCAATAGGCCCAGCCCGTATGACGACCGGCCGGAGCGCGGCTGGCATCGAAAAGCGTGGGTTGTACGACCAGGGTGAAAGGGGTGGGGCTATGTTGACCGCGCCAGATGGCATCTTCGGAGGCAACGATCTCCTCCAGACTTGACCCCAGGTGTAGCGTGCCGGCGCGGCGGCACACGGCATCGCGCCAGGGAATCGGTTCGCTCAAGGCCCAATCCAGCTTAAAAACGCCGGGGCCGTAGCGATAGCGGGCGAGACGCTGCCGGTAGCCGGGTGGTAAACCGTCGCCGGTCATTTGGATAAAGGCGCGCGGCGATACATCCAGCAGCACGACACGCGCCGGCGGTAATTCATCTAGCGCGCGCACCCATTGCCCGCTAACGATCTCGCCGCCCAAACTGCGCAGATAGGCAGCCATGGCCTCGGCCAGGCGTTGCGTGCCGCCGCGCGGCAAGGGCCAGCCGATGGCGTGGCCGAGCAGGCCCAACATCAGGCCGAAGGCGGCGGTGGCAGGTTTGTTCAACGGCAGGATGGCGTGGGCGGCCAGACCGGCGAAGAGAGCGCGGGCCGATGCGCCCTGAAAACGGCGGCGGGCCAGATTTTCGGCCGAATCCAAGGCCTGCCAACCAAAGCGGGCCATCGTAAGCGGAGCCTGAGGAAAGCGCAGCGGACCGAGAAAATCAGCCAGGATTTTCGTGTAATCACGCACCCAGGGGGCCATCAGCCGGGTGTAGGCCGCTGCGTCGGGGCCAAGCCCTGCCGCCGTCTCTTCCAGCGCACGAAAAAGGGCCACCGCCCTGCCGTCGGCCAGCGGATGGGCCAGGGGGATGTCGGGCTGCACCCACTCCAGCCCAAATTCGGCCAGCGGCAGGCGGCGGAAAAAGGGCGATCCCAGGCCAAGGGGGTGGATGGCGGAGCAGATGTCATGCGTGAAGCCGGGGAGGGTCAATTCGGCCGAACGCATCCCCCCGCCAATGGTAGGCTGTCCTTCCAGCACCAGCACCTTGTGCCCGGCCTGCGCCAACGTGATGGCGGCCGCCAATCCATTCGGCCCGGAACCGACCACCACGGCCGCATAGTCAACCGCCGCGCGTCGCCGCTTGCTTTCCGACATCATGCTATCCCCGGCGCGACGGTGTTTGATGGGGGCCGCGCGCCTAATTGCATTATGCCACACCTAGCCGATGGGAGGCTACTCTTCCCGCGCCGGCGATCCCTGATCCGGCTTGCCTTTTGCCCGCGCCGATCCTATCATTCATAGACTCTATGGGCGGCACAGGTGATAGCATGAGTGTGCGACTAGACCCCGAAGACCACGAATTGGCCGCGTTGCTGGCGCTCACCGGCGACCTGACCGGTCGGCGCGTGCTGGAGATTGGCTGCGGCGATGGCCGGTTGACCTGGCGGTATGCGCATCTGGCCGGCCATGTTACCGGCATTGATCCGTTGGCGGAGCGTGTGGCTGAGGCGACAACCCGCTGCCCGGCGGCGTTGCGCGAGCGGGTGACCTTTCACGCGGCTGACCTGGCGACATTTCAGGCGGCAGACCGTTTTGACCTGGCGCTGCTGTCCTGGTCGCTGTGATGAATGGCCCCTGAGAGCATGGTTCATGCTCTGGAGATTGTGCATGGGTTGTTAACGCCGGCCGGTCGGCTGGTGGATTTGCATCCTAGCGGACAGCCCCCGCCGTTGGAGGTGCGAATCGGCCGAAAACGCTATTGCGCCGGCTGGTTGCGCGAGACCGATGATTATGTTGAATATGAGCAAGCCTCAGCGGCCTTGCAGAGTGTGGTGCAGCAGGGACTCTTTGCCTGGGAAGAGCAGCGCACGTTTGCCTTCACGACTTACGCGGATAGCCTGGTTGAATTGCAAGCCTACCTGGCGCGTGAATGGCAAGATGCCGTGATTGACGACCAGGTAGCCCGGCAGATTGCCGATTGGCTGCGGGTGGTGGGCGGAGAAAAAGAGATCAGCCTGCGCGAAGTGATCGCCATCTCGTCGTTGCGGCCGTTGTGAGGGGATTCGGCCGATTCTCTCCTCACATGCCTGCCCCTGGCCGGAAAAGAAAAGGCTAACCGGTCTGTTTGGAAGTGTGTTTGACTGAATAGGAGCTAACGAATGTCTGATTTGCACGTAATTTTTGGAACCGGCCCGCTCGGCCGCTCCGTGATGAATGAACTGGTCCGGCGCGGCGAGCGCGTGCGCCTGATTAACCGTAGCGGTCGAATACCGGAAGCGCCATCCGGCATTGAGGTGATCACGGCCGACGCCTATGACGTGTCGGCTACGCGTCGGGTGACGCAAGGCGCAGCCGTCGTTTACCAATGCGCCCAGCCCGGCTACACCCGGTGGCCTGACCTTTTCCCGCCTTTACAAGCGGCCATTTTGGAGGGCGCGGCGGCGGCCGGAGCCAAATTTATCATCGCCGAGAATCTGTACATGTATGGCGAGGTCGCCGGGCCGCTGCATGAAGGCTTGCCTTACCAGGCGCACACGCGCAAAGGCCGGGTGCGGGCGGCCATGGCCGAAGCGGCGCTGGCGGCGCATCAGGCCGGTCGGGTGCGGGTGGCTATCGGTCGCGGCTCCGATTTCTTTGGGCCGTGGGTGCTGGGCGCGGCCGCCGGCGATCGCGTTTTTTATCCGGCCATCGCCGGCAAAGCGGCGCAGTTCGGCGGCCGGCTGGATGTGCCGCATACACAAACCTACATTGAGGATTTCGGCCGAGCGTTGGTCGTTCTGGGTGAACGGGAGGAGGCTTTGGGTCAGGCGTGGCATGTGCCGAACGATCGGCCGAATCTCACCCAACGCGAATTTGCCGATTTGATCGCGCAGGCCCTCGGCAAACCCGTCAAAGCCTCCGGCATGGGCAGATTCATGTTGCGGCTGGGAGGCCTGTTCATTCCCGAAGCGCGCGAAATGGTGGAGATGATGTACGAGTTCGAGAAACCGTTTGTGGTAGATAGCAGCCGGTTCGAGCGCGCGTTTGGGATGAGGGCGACGCCGATCGCCGAGGCGGTGCGCGTCACACTGGATTGGTATCGCGCCCACCCGCAACATGACTAACCTGGATGTGGCAGCCGGCTGGCCGTTGACGCGCGCGCAGGTGCGTGCGGCGCGCTGGACGCTGCACCCGGCTAACCCGCTCATCGCCCCGCCCTGGCCGTCACCCATCCTGGCCGACCCAACGTTTGTGCTGCCTGCGCACAGTCCGGATGGGCGTTGGCATCTGTTCGCGCATTCGTTGTGGGGCATCCATCACTTCGTTTCGGCCGATTCTCTGCACTGGCAACGCAGCCGCTGGCTGCACCGCAACGCCTTACGCCCCTGCCTCTACTGGGACGAGAGCGGCTACACCCTGCTTTACGAACGCGCCCGGCGCGGACGGTTGCCGTTGCACTGGTTGCCGGGCCGCCGCTGGTACTCCTGGATCGAGATGATCCATTCGGCCGATTTGCAAACATGGAGCGAGCCGACGGTGCTGTTGACGCCAGCGCTGGCCTGGCATGGCGGCCCGGCCGGCCAGGCCGTGAGCAACCCGTGTTTGCTGCGGGCGGATGGCGTCTATCGGCTCTACTACAGCGCCGGGCTGCAATTCCTGGCCGATTGCGGCTTCAATGAGCCGGCCGCCATCGGTCTGGCCCAGGCGACGAATCTGCGCGGTCCCTATACGCCGCTGGCCGAGCCCCTGCTCCGCCCTGACCCGACCCGTCGCTGGGCTAACCTGGCCGCCGGAGCCATGAAAGTGCGTCGGGTAGCGGATGGTTGGGTGGCTTTCCAGAACGGTATTTACTGGGACGAGGCTGCCCGGCATTCCGGTTCGGCGATTGTGTTACTGGATTCGGCCGATGGCCTCCATTGGCAAGAAGCCCTGCCAACCCCCTTGCTGGCTCCCGGCGCGGGCTGGCTGCGCAGCCATGTCTACGCCCTGGACGTGCATTACGCCGCCGCCGCCGGCTTGTTCTACCTTTACTTCAACGCCCGCGACGACTGGCATTGGACGCAGGGCAGGGAGCGCATCGGCTTGTTGCTGGGTCAGGCCTGATCCGCTCACGTCCGGTGACATCCGGCCTCTTATATGTCAGGAGTTGAATATGGAAACAGTCACACAGGCAACAGCGTCAACCGCCGACGTAGTGCGGGATTATCTGGCGCAGTTGCATGAGCAACGGGAGCGCCTGTTTGCCGACATGGCCGGTCTGAGCGCGCCGGAAATCTGGTTTCGGCCGAATCCTCGCACCTGGTCTATCGGCGAGAATCTCGACCATCTTTGCGTCATCAATGCCAGCACGTTGCGCCTCGTGCGCTGGGCCTGGCGCATTTTGCAGCCGTGGGCGCGCCGCCGCCGCCGGCTGCCCTATGCGGTCACCATAGACAATGTCTATCAGCGGCCGAACTTTCCACAAAACGTCGGTTGGATTTGGCCGCCTAAACACACGCCCCTCAAACCCATCGCGCCGGCGGAATTACAGGCCAACTTGCGCGCCGTGCACACGGCCTACGAGCAATTTTACAGCCCCCGCGAGGTTGATCTGCTAGGGCATGTCTGGTTGCCCGACCCCGCGATCGGCCGAATCAACCTGATCGTCACCTTGCGTATCGGTCTTTACCACGATGAATTGCACTTTGACGAGATACGCCGCCGTCTGCCCCAATTCGCCGGCGGTTAAGGCCCCGACGCGCGGCCGCAACGGATCGGCTATGCCCCGGCCGCTAAATCCACAATCGGCCGAAAATGGGGCGGTCGCCGCGCCTGGGTGATCTGCTCGAAGGCGTAGGCCAGTCGAATCAGGGCCGGCTCGCTATAGGCCGCGCCGAAAAAGGTAATCCCCACCGGCAATCCCCAAACCTGACCCAGCGGCACAGTTAAACTCGGATAGCCGGCTACGGCAGCCGGCGATGAACTGCTCAGGCGATAGCAATCGCCGTTGACATAGTCGGTGAGCCAGGCCGGGCCGTTGGTTGGCGCAATTAGAGCCTCTAGCGCCTGGGCTTGCAACGCCCGGTCAATGCCTTCGCTGCGGGACAACCGCCGGTTATCGGCCAGCGCCGTCAGATAAGCGGCTTCGGTTAGCGGCCCTTTGGCTTCGGCCGCCACGAAAATATCTTGCGCGAAATAAGGCATGACTGTGGCGCGCTCTTTTTCATTGAAGGCGATGAGGTCGGCCAGTGTGCGCACGGGCGCGTCCGGGCCTGTGCGCGCCAGATAGTGATTGAGGCCGGCCTTGAATTCGTATAGCAACACTTGCCACTCGCTCTGAGCATATTCGGCCGAAGCGCGCAATTCACTCTCCACGACTATCGCTCCGGCCGCCTGCAAAGCCGCCAGGGCCTCTTCCATCAGGGCGTCTACCCGCCTATCCTGGCCGAAGTAACCGCGCACAACCCCTAAGCGCGCGCCGCGCAACCCATCCGCTCGGCAAAACTGCGTGTAGTCAGAATGAGCCTGGGACAAACTGTCGCCGGTGGCCGGATCGCGGGCATCGACGCCCACCAGCGCCCCCAACAGCCAGGCGGCGTCTTTGACCGTGCGCGCCATCGGCCCGGCGGTGTCCTGACTGTGAGCAATGGGGATAATGCCGGCACGACTGATTAGCCCCAGCGTCGGCTTGAGCCCGACAATGCCATTGGCGCCGGCGGGACTGACGATGGAGCCGTCGGTTTCCGTGCCGACGGCCAGCGGGCACAGGTCGGCCGCCACCGCCACAGCCGAGCCGGAACTGGAGCCGCTGGGGTTGCGATCAAGGGCATAAGGGTTGCGCGTTTGCCCGCCCTGGCTGCTCCAGCCGCTGGTGGAATCCTTCGAGCGAAAATTGGCCCATTCGCTCAAATTGGTCTTGCCCAACAGAATGGCACCGGCCGCCCGTAGACGTTCCACCAGAAAGGCATCCTGCGGGGCGCGCCGGCCCTGCAAGGCCAAGGAACCGGCCGTAGTGGACATCTGGTCGGCTGTGTCTATGTTGCCTTTGAGCAGAACCGGCAAGCCGTGTAATGGCCCGCGTAGCCGGCCGTCTCGGCGCTCGCGGTCGGATTGCGCCGCCAACGCCGGCGCTTCCGGGTTGATCTCCAGCACGGCCTTGAGGGTGGGACCGTCATGGTCAATGGCCTCGATGCGCGCCAGATAATGGGCGACGAGCGCCTCGGAGGTCAGGCGGCCGGCCTGCAAAGCGGCCTGGAGTTCGGTCAGGGTAACTTCGCTCGGGGAAAAGTCTAAGGTCATGTTGGACCCCTCACTTTCAGCGGATGGGGCGGGACTGTAGCGCCGGAAGTTGTGCGTGTCAAGGGGAAAATTCGGCCGAATTTCCCATCCATCTTCTTACCCCGCCGCCGTCCGCGCCGCAACCAGGTCAGCCGAGGTCCGATAGTAGAGGGATTGGCGCAGCAGCCAGGCGCGCAGCCAGGGCTGAATGGCCCGAACTACATGCCGCCGCGCCCCGAGCGCACGCGCTACGTCGCCAAGGTAATCTTTCAGGGTGTGCTGCTGAAAATTCAAAACGGCCTGGCTTTCGGTTGTATCCAGCCAATCCACCGGGTAGGGCGTGTGGGTGAAGGCGCTCTCCGGCAGCATATCCAGGCCGATGGTTGCCATCACGTGGCTGACAATTTCGCGCTGGCGCAACTGGCAGGCAGGGCCGCCTCCAATCAGCCACACCTTGCCCCAGGCCCGGTCTGATTCCAGGGCATTGGCGATGGCGGTGGCAACATCCCGACCGTGGACAAATTCAATCCGGTTATCGAGCGGCACATCGAACATGCCGGGATCGAGGATGAGTCTGACCGGCAAGGCCGCCGCCAGGCGGAAGATACTCCAGGTCAACCCGGAGCCCTGGATCATCTCTTCGCAGATCACCTTGTGTTGGG
The DNA here is from genome assembly GCA_041918535.1 of Chloroflexota bacterium. Taxonomy (GTDB): domain Bacteria; phylum Chloroflexota; class Anaerolineae; order Promineifilales; family Promineifilaceae; genus DAOTXO01. The sequence goes on along the minus strand of JAYRVN010000376.1, from coordinate 2,404 downwards.
CATAGTGTTCGAGCGGTTCGACGGGGTCGCTGAGGTAACGGGGCGGCGGGAGGTGTTGGGTTCGGCCGAAAACATGCAGCGACGACGTGAATAGCAATCTGGCCGGCGTGGTTTGCGCCTGCAAAGCCTGAATGAGTTGCTGCGTCCCGCCCACGTTGATGGTACGCGCCCAATCCGGCTCGGCTTCACTGTTGATACCGGTGGTGGATAAATGGGGGATGACAAAAGCCAGATGCACCACCGCCGCCTGATCGGCCACGGCCGCTGCGACCGCCTCCGCCTGGCGCAGATCGCCCCACTGAATCTCCACCCGCCCGCGCCAGAGCCGGGCGGCTCGCCGGTTGCGCGGCGTGTCCAGATCAAAGCAGCGTACCGTATGGCCGCGCCGGACCAATTCCGTAATCGTATGGACGCCGATGTTACCAAAGGCGCCGGTGACAAGAACTCGCATGTTTAAACCTCACTGCGCCAGGCCATCCAGGATGAGACCCAGACCGGCCCGGCCAACAGCCTCCCAGTCGGCGCTGTCAGGGTCCATGAGACCCTGTACGACGAGCCCGACAGCGAAGGAAACCAGGACGCGCCCCAATTGAGGCGGATCAAACGGCTTCAGGCTGCCGGCGGTCATGCCCGCGGCGACTAGGTCGGCGAAAAAAGTGTTGAAATGGCGATAGGGCTCTAGGAGCAAGACGCGCACGCGCTCATCGCGCATGGCCCGCACCCAAAATTCCAGGTAAATGGGCAACTGTCCGTGCCCGGCGGCCAGCACCTGACCGAGCAAAGGCGTCAGCTCGCGCAAAGCGGCGGAAGTGTCCTGTCCGACGGCGCGCTCCGGGACGAATTGGGCATTGAGGCGAGCTAGCCAGCCATTGAGCAAGGTGAGGAACAGGTCTTCTTTGCCGGCGAAGTGGTGGTAGAAGGCGCCTTTGGTGACGCCGGCCTGGCGGCAGATGTCGTCAATGCCGGCGCCGTCATAACCGAGCTGAGCAAAAGCGGATTCGGCCGATTTTAAAATGCTGTTGCGCGTCTTTTCCGAGCGTTCTTGTTGGCGATTCATAACCCACCTATATATTATACCTACCGGTTGGTATGTATCATAACGCGCCTGGTCAGTTGTGTCAAGTCGCCGCCGCCTGGCGTCTAATCGTTGACTCCCGCCGATTCCACAGTACACTACCGGCTTAGAGAAAACTTGCTTATCGGAAAGAGTCTCATGACCACGCTCCTCATTCACAACGCCCGCCGGCTCATCAGTATGAACGACAATCGGGATGTTTTCGCCCCTGGATCGCTATTTGTGCGCGACAACGTGATTGAATGGATCGGCCGAACCGCTGACCTGCCGCCCGGGTATCTCCAGGCGGATCGCCGGATTGACGCCACAGATAAAGTGGTCTTGCCGGGTCTGATCAACACCCACCACCACCTTTATCAAACCCTCACGCGCGCACTGGCGCCCAACGCCGGGTTGTTTGCCTGGTTGAAAACCCTGTACCCCATTTGGGCGCGGATGGACGGCGAAGCCGTTTATATCAGCGCGTTGGTAGGCATGGCCGAACTAATTCTCAGCGGTTGCACCACGGCCAGCGATCACCTCTATCTCTTTCCCAACGGCGCTAAACTCGACGACGAGATTCGCGCCGCCCAGGAGCTAGGCTTCCGCTTCCATGCCGCGCGCGGCTCGATGTCACTGGGCGAAAGCAGCGGCGGCTTGCCGCCCGATAGCGTGGTGGAGAGCGAAGCGGCCATCTTGCGCGATTGTCGGCGGGTAATTGAGCAATTCCACGACCCCAACCCGTTCGCCATGTTGCGCGTAGTTGTGGCCCCCTGTTCGCCGTTTTCCGTCACGCCGGACTTAATGCGCGAATCGGCGCGGCTGGCCCGGGCTTATGGCGTCACCCTGCATACCCATTTGGCAGAGACCCAAGACGAAGAGGCATTTTGTCTGGAAAAGTTCGGCCATCGGCCGGCCGCGTATGCTGAGCAGCTGGAATGGGTGGGGGATGATGTCTGGTGGGCGCATGCCATTCATGTGAACGCCGAAGAGATCAAGCTGATGGCGCGCACCCACACCGGCGCGGCCCATTGCCCGTGTAGCAACATGCGCCTGGCGAGTGGGATCGCTCCTGTGCGCCAATGGTTCGACGCCGGGGTGCGCGTCGGGCTTGGGGTAGATGGCTCGGCCAGTAATGACGGCTCGCATATGCTCAACGAAGCGCGCCAGGCTATGTTGCTTCAGCGGGTGTTGGGCGAGGCGACCACATTAACCGTCGAGGAGGCGTTGTGGTTGGCGACGCGCGGCGGGGCGGCGGTTTTGCGGCGGGACGATATCGGTCAACTAGCCCCATCGAAAGCCGCAGATATTATCGCCTTTGACCTGAACCGCTTGGCGTATGCCGGCGCT
>JAYRVN010000375.1:0-7287 GCA_041918535.1 Chloroflexota bacterium | reverse complement strand
GTCCAGACTGCCCGTTGGTCAGACTCCCCTCCCCTGCCGCCGGCGCAGGTGCACAGTTTCCACAGCCTGGCCCCCGCCGGCGCGGCTATCCGCCAGGGGCGCGGCTTTGCTTGCGCCTTCAAGAACATCGGCTTCTCCTTTGGTTTCCCCGAACGCTGTGACGCCAAAATTGTGTTGCGCGGCAGGGCAACCATCGAGCAAGTGACGCTCTATCACGGTTCGGCCGAAGTCGGCCAGGGCACACACACAGCCCTCCGGCAAATGGCGGCCGAAGCGGTCGGCGTATCCCCGGACAAAGTGGAAACGGTTTTCTCTGATACAGCGCTCACCGGCGACTCCGGCTCGGTCTCCGCTTCGCGCATGACGTTCATGGCCGGCAACGCTATCCGTGGCGCGGCGGAGAAGGCGCTGACAGCCTGGGCTAACGAAGAACGCCCGGCTGTTGGTCAATTCCGCTACATCCCGCCTGCCACCGAAAAGTTCGATCCGGATACCGGTAAGTCCAACCCCAACATTAGCTATGGCTACGTAGCCGAGGTAGTAGATGTGGCCGTGGATACGGAAACGGGACATCTCGCCATCGAGCGTGTATTCTGCACCCTCGATGCCGGACGAGCCATCAACCCCAACCTGATCGAAGGGCAGATTGAAGGCGGGGTTGTGCAGGCGCAGGGCTACGCCGTCATGGAAGACCTACAGGTAAAAGATGGCCGGGTCCTCAATCCTTACCTCAGCGCTTATCTGATTCCCGGCATTCAAGATATTCCCGGCGCCGTCGAATCGGTCATCTTAGAGGAAGCTGATCCGCTAGGCCCGTGGGGTGTGCGCGGCGTGGGGGAAATGCCCTTTATCCCGCTCGCTCCGGCGATTACAGCGGCGTTGCACAACGCCACCGGCGTCTGGTTCGATGCGCTGCCGTTGACCCCGGAACGGGTGTTGGCGCGCTTGCGGGCGCACAGTCTCACAGCCAACACGGCTTAGAGGCCAGGCGCGTCAGCCGGCGGCTTACCAGTTCGGGAAGGCGAGGATACGATTCGGCCGAATCTTTATCACAATCCGCCGCTCTGTCCCCTTCCGTTCTGCCGGCGCAACACTCCCATAATATTCATCTGCATTGGCATACACTTTGGCATGGGCATTGATGTTGGCGTAATCCACATCCGGGACAATCTCCTCAACCACGCCACGCACATCCACCCAACGAAACGCGTTCTTCGGATCGACCACGCATAACGCCACATGCGGATTCTTTTTAACGTTCTCCGCCTTGCGACTGCCGTCAACCGTATTGACCAGGACATTAGCGCCGTCCCAAGAGCACCACACCACAGTGTTCTCCGGCTGACCATTGGGCGCCAGTGTGGTGAACGTGGCGTAATAAGGGCCGGTAATTAGATCAACATGCGACTCGGGGAATGTAGTCGGCATAGATTTTAACCTCCAGATAGAATTGCTGCCTGGTAATTCTAGCATCTCCGGCCCCATTCACCAGCGCTTTGCAGGCTGCTGATAAAACGTTGATACACCTCCGTTCTGCCCCGCGCTGGCTCGAGCCCCGTCGCCAACAGGCCGGTTGCGCCGATTGGGCGCAGCTCCTTGATCGGCTAACAAAATAAACCTTATCTGAATAAACTAAACACGCGTTCCTATTCTGTCTGTTACCAGCTATACTTGATACGCAAAGGAGGAGGGAAGCCGGGGCCAGCATAGCCCGGCTTAACCAACCCCTCCCCATACTTAATTTCAAAGGAGTAGATTCGGTGCAACACGGAAGACAATGGTTATCCCTGTTACTTGTCTTAATACTGGCGGCAGCCTTCACTGTGGGCTGTACATCTAAATCAACTGACGAATCCGAGCATGAAGCTGAACATAGTGCGGAGGAGGGTGTTGAGATCGTGCCAAACAATGGCGTGACGGTGCGTATTATCTCACCGGCTGACGGCGCGGTATTTAAAGCAGGCCAAGATATTATGGTAGAGGTAGCCTTTGAGAACTTCGCGTTGGGCGCGAGCGGCAACCACTGGCACATCCTGGTAGATGGCGTGGAATACACCATGGTCACGGGTGTCTCTACCAGTGAGGTGCTAAAGGGTGTCCAGGCAGGCAAACACGAGATCGCCGTTGCCATGTCCAACAGTAACCATCAGGAGCTTGAAGATGGGGACATGGTCATGATCGAAGTTCAACCTTAGCCATTTCCGCACACTTGGAACTTTGAGCTTCTCTTCAGTGAAACGGGGCCGCCGACACTTAGCCATCTGGTTATGTGAGGTGTCGGCGGCAACTGGCTGGCTAACGGTGATTCGCGGGCTGATTCGGCCGAATCCCCTCCCCTAAGCGTTTATCATACACATTCGAACCTGGACGTTACCATGAAACATCGTTTTTCGCTTTTCCACAACACCCGCCGCATTCGCGTCATTGCCTGGCTCTTCTCGCTGTCGGCGCTCGTTGCCATTCTGACATTGACCGCTTGCTCCGGCGCGACCAGTAGCGAACCTTCTCTAGCGCCTGCGGCCAAGCCCAATTGGTCATCTCTCAACCTGACCGGACAATTGATCTACGGGAGCTTCCTGGATAACAGGACCAGCCTCGTCCAGCTCAACCTGGCTTCCGGCAAACAAACAACCCTCTTTCAACCGCCGGAAAACGGCTGGTTACACGGCTTCGCGGTAGCGCCCGACGGCAATCAAATTGTCTTGGCCTATGCCCCACCGACGGCGGATGGCGGCGCGTTGATAGGCCATAGCGGTTTGTTTGTCATTCCGGCCGGCGGTTCCGATGCGCCGCAGAAAATCCTGGTCAGCGACAGGTTTGACGAAGCCTATTTCACGCCCACGTGGTCGCCCGACGGGCGCTATCTTTATTATGCCCATTATGCCCGGCTGACCACGGAAAACGGGATTCTCTCCACATACGCCATAGAGCGCCTGGCTTACCCTGACGGGCCCTCTGAAGTGCTGGTTGAAAACGCGCTTTGGCCCAAGCTGTCAGCCGACGGCGCTCTGCTGTCTTACCTTGCCTTTGACCCGAACGCCGACACGAACTACCTCTACCTGGCCGAGGCCGATGGAAAGAACGCCAAACTCGCCCTGCCAATTGAGACGTTCCCGATTGTAGACGCGCATTTCTTTTCGCCGGACGGGAGTATGCTTATCTTCAGCGCGGCGAGTGGTGAACAATCCCCATCCGGCCTCACCGGGCTAGACAGGTTCTTGGGCGTGAAGGCGGCCTCGGCCCACAGCCTGCCGTCAGAATGGTGGCGTGTGCCTGTGACCGGAGGAGAGCCTGAACAACTGACCCACCTGATGGACAGTGGTTTGAACGGCAACTACGCGCCGGATGGCCAACACATTGGCTTTATAGCTGCCAGCGGTGTCTATGTGATGAAGCCTGACGGTTCCGGGCTGACCAAACTATCCGATGAGGCGGTTTCGGGAGGCATCGCCTGGGTTCCATGAGGGTGGGTATGGTTTCTGCCTCCCCCTGTTCAGCGCACGCCTAACCCGGTGCGCCTCTCCAGGCGTGCGCTGTAACCCGCCATCAAGGCGCTGATAACGTAGTACAGCACCCCGATGAAGAGATACGCTTCACGCCGCACTCCTAACCAGGCGGGCTGAGCCGCAATAGCATTCGCCACGCCCAGAATATCCAGCAACCCGACAATCGCCACCAGGGTTGTGTCTTTGAAGAGGCCGATGTATTGGTTGGTGATGGCTGGAATGGCTATGCGCAAGGCCTGAGGTAAAACGATCAGGCGATACTTATTCAGCGTACTCAGGCCCAAAGCGTCGGCCGCCTCATATTGACCGTGAGGGATGGCTTGTAGCCCTCCCCGTACGTTCTCTGCCAGGTAGACGGCCGAGAAAAGGGCGAACCCCCACATCACCCGCCAGATGCCGAGGATTTCAACCTGCGCCGGCAGAAAAATGGGGAAGAGAATGATGGTCAGGAACAATACGGTGATGAGGGGGACGCCGCGAATAAACTCGATGGTGAGGGTGCTGAAGGCCGCCACAACATTGCCCTGCCAGGTGCGCTGGAACAGGTAAGCCAGTCCAGGCAAGAGAATCGGCCAATAGGCCAGCGCCATTTCAAAACGGTTGCGCGCGGCGGCGGCCAGGTGTGGCGTTTGCGTTTGCAGCCCCCAGACCATCACGCCTAGAGCCAGCAGATACGTCAGCCAGGCAGGGACGCCTGGAATCTGGCTGCGGCGACCCAGGGCCAGCATAACGCCGAGGGGAAAAGAGACAATGATGGCGAACACGGTAATAATCAGTGTCAACAGGAAACCGCCCCAGTCAACATTGGGATCGAGTTCTTTGAACACGGGTTCGCCCCGGAAGGTGATCGAGCCGAGGATCAAGCCGATCAGACGGAGTAACGCGAGGGCAGCCAGGGCCAGCGCCACAGCGTAGAGCGCGTTCAGGGCGATACGTCCCAGCCGCAACGCTTCCGGCTCGGTTTTTTCGGCCGAAAAACGCCGATTAACCTCCCGCCGACCATAGTACAATAGCGGAGCCAGGATCAGCCCGGCTAGATAGCGATTCGCCCACACCAGCGGCCCCACCAGCCGAAGAACAAAGACGAGACCCGCCAGAGTCGTCGTCACCAGGGCCAATTGCCAGGCCAGGCGACCGTAGCCGGCGAGTGAAGGGGAAAATTCGGCCGAATTTCCCCGCGCAGCCGACCATTGATTCACCGCCAGCAAGACCGGCCCCAACAAAGCCAAAGCCAGCCACCAGACCGGCGTAGTCGGCAACGCAAATGGGCGCGGGGCGAACAACGCGGCGAAAATGCCGCCCAGGTCCGCAGTTGGGCTATCCGTGGGAAAGGGCACCGCCGGGACGCCGCGCAACAACGCGTACAAAATCAAGGGCGAGACATACCAGAAATAGAGCAGCGGCCGGCGCGCCTGCTGGCCCCAATGCCCGCGAAAGACCCAAAGCGTAGGAATCCCCAGGCCGATGATCAGCCCGACTGATAGCCAGACACGCCACAACTCGGCGCGATTGAAGCGAAAGACCATCAACGTGACCAGATTCGCGCGCACAGCGCCCCAGTTGGCTCCGCTGAAGGACGTGGTGACGGTGAAAAAAGCAGGGTTCTGGGCGGCGGCGGTCAGGCAGGTGACACCATTCTCCGGGTCGCCGGGCGCTTCGTCAAAACAAAAAGAGGCGGCTTCCGCGCCTAACTGAACCCGGGCCGGATCGTCGCGTGAGAGATCAGCCGCATATTGAGCCGGCGTGAAACAAACCAGACGAGGTTCGACCAAAGTGGTGGGACTGAGATCGGGCTTGATATAACCGATGCGAAAACAAAAGGATTCGGCCGAAACGCTGTCCAACTCCGCCCGATAGTCCGTCGCCGGCGCTGTGGCAAAACTGGCCGTCTGGAAAGCGTAACGATAAAGACCCAACCCGCCGGCTGCAATCGCCAAACCAATCACCAGAGTCACTAGCGCGCTGGTGATGGAGCCGTACAGGTTCGCCCTCAACCACCGTGTCCATTCTGTGTGATGATGCGCCCCTTCCCGCCACCACGTGAGCGCCACCGAAATCCCCCACAGCGCCGTCAATACGCTCGTGGTGAGCGGATGCGCCTGCCACTGTCCGGCGACAAAGCGCGTCGTGAAATAAACCAGCGCAATCAGCCACAGCGTCAGCCACCAGGAACGCGTGACGTTCTCTTTGATCAACGACTGCCAATCAAACGACCAATGCGGTTCACGCCCGGCACTCTGCATGCTCATCTCTCCACCAGTTGGATGCGCCGGTTATACCAGTTCAGGAAGAAGGAGATCGCCAGACTGAAAGCCAGGTATGTTCCGGCTGTCAACAAGATCGGCTGGATAGAGCGCCCCGCCTGATTGATAATTGTGCTCATCACCTGCCACAAATCAGGGAAACCAATCGCCAGGGCAAGACTGGAGTTTTTGGTCAGGTTTAAGTATTGGCTGGTGAGGGGTGGAATAATCACACGCAAGGCTTGGGGCAACACAATCAAACGCAAGCGCTGCCCTTCCGTCAGGCCCAAGGCGCGCGCCGCCTCCGTTTGGCCCCGGCTCACGGATAGAATCCCGCCGCGCACAACTTCAGCGATGAAGCCGCCCGTGTATAGCGTCAGACCCAACAACAAGCCGGTAAATTCCAGCGTCATCTTATTGCCGCCGACGTAGTTGAAGCCCTCCAGACGCGGCACGGCCAGTCGAAACGGCGTTTCCGGGAGCGGCACAATGAGATGCCGGGCGCCGTTTTCCAAGAGATTGCGCTCCGCCGCTAGAGTCGCCAGCGGCGCAACATATAACTCGCAGACGCCATCTTCGGCCGAATAAGCCTCTGTCACCTGGTCTGGTCGGTCAAAGCGCTTGACCCGATAAGGCACTTTCAGGCGGCGTAACAGGGTCGTCAGATTAAATTCGGAGGGAGAGTCGGCCACGACACACAATTTTAGGGCGGCGTCGGCATAGCGTTCGGCCGAAATTTGTCCCCCCGCCAACGCCTCATCCACAAAGGCCAGATTATCAATCCCTAACCGCCGTTCGGTGAACGCCACCAAATCACCCACCGAGCGCACCCGCGCCGCCCGGCTCAGCATAAAACCTTCCGTGTGCGCCGTCTGGCCGCTCACCAACCAGCCCAGGCCCGCCACGCCTAGAAACGCTACCAGCGCCCATGTCAGGCGGCGACTCTCTTTGCCGGTCTCGATTTCGCGTCGCCCTAGCCAGAACCACACGAGTTGCGCCTGGATCACGCCCAGCACGACAAAAGCCAGCCAGATGCTGAAGGAAGACATCGGGATCAGTTTAGGATAATTCACACCGCGCTGGCTGATGAAGATAGGCAAGCCAAACGGTTGCAAGGCATTCTGGATCGGGGGCAGTTCCAATAGCAGGATAACAAAGTAGATGAAGAAGAGCTGCAATAACAGCGGCGTGTTGCGCATGATGTCAACATACCAGCGCGCCAGGTTACGGATCAGCCAGTTGTCAGACAGGCGGGCGATGCCGGCAGCCGCGCCGATGACGGTCGCCAGCAGAATTCCCAAGACCGACACTTTGACCGTGTTTAGCACGCCCACGCCGATGGCGCGCCAGTAGGAGTCGCTGGTGGCATACGGGATCGGCGTCTCGGAGATGTCAAAGGCGGCTTCTGAAGCGAGGAAATCGAAGGCGCAGCGCAGGGAATACGCTTCGGCCGAACCCGAGCGACAAACGAATTGCGCCGGACCAAGCCGCTCTAGATTCCCGCTGACGTTGCTGAAAAGCCAGGCCAAACCCCAAAT
>JAYRVN010000374.1:0-1604 GCA_041918535.1 Chloroflexota bacterium | reverse complement strand
CGTAGCCAAAGGTTTCCCATTCGGCCGATGACGGCAAATCCGGCTGAAACCGCATCCCGCCGTAAAAACGCGCCCCCGTATCCGCCCGCGCCAAGCCTTGCGCCACCCGCTCAAACAATGTCCGGTGCGCCGACGACGATTCGGCCGATACCACCGCCGCCGTCCCCACACCCGCCGCTGCCCGCCCGTCATCACGACCCGACCAATAGAACCGGGCGGTTGGCGCTTGCGCCGCCAACCAGGCCACTAGATCAACCGGCGGCGCATCCACTTGCAAGCGCACCAGATGACCGGCGGGTAACCAGGCGGTTTGCCGCGCCAACCGCCGGAAGAGCTGATCCGCGCTCTCGGCGAGCGCCTGCAACGTCGCCGGATAGTCCGGCCGGGTCAGCGTCGACGGGGTTTGGACAAGGTCAAAAGGCTTGATCATGGCTTATGCGTCTGAAAAATGGTGCCGGTGCGTTTGTCTAACCGGCGCTTCGTGAACGGCTCGCGCGCCTGACGTTTCTGCGCCGGGCGAGTGTCCGCCCCAGGCTAAACATCAGCAACTATTATGATATTGTGAAGCATTTCACACGTCAACGAATCCAGCGGGACGCTTATGCGGCGCAAACCTCCGGCGTTGCCGACGCCCTGCGCCGGATGGACAACCGCAGAGTCCTGAAACAGGTCGTTCCGCAGTTGTCGTTTATCTCAAAACGAGATAACATTCCAATCATGCGTATTATTTCTCGCAAAGCATTGCGCGAATTTTGGGAACGTTATTCGGACAGTCAGGGCCCATTGGTACGTTGGTACAAAATTGTGGCGCAATCCGAGTTTAGGAATTTGGCGGAGTTAAGATTAACTTTCCCGTCGGCGGATGTGGTGGGCGATCTGAGCGTCTTTAACATCGGCGGGGACAAGTACCGATTAATCGCGTCAGTTCATTTCAACCGCGGGAAGGTCTATGTTCGCCACGTTCTGACGCATGCTGAGTATAATCAAGGGGAGTGGAAAGCGTGAGTGTTATCAGCCGAGAACTTCAGATACACTGGAACGTGGTCGCACCGTTATTTTCAATCCGCAATGAGCGTGAATACGATCTCGCTGTCGAGCGGTTGAACCAACTCGTGGATGAGGTAGGCACTGATGAGGGCCATGCGCTCTATAGTCTGCTCGACGCATTGGGCGTTATCCTACACGCCTATGAAGAGCAACACGAAGTCATGCCTGATTGCAGTGGCGCAGAGGCGTTGCGCTATCTCATGGAAGAGCACGGCCTGACCCAATCCGACCTGCCGGAAGTCGGCTCCCAGGGGGTCATTTCTGAAATACTTCGTGGCAAACGCGAACTAAACAGGCGACAAATCCGAGCATTGGCCAATCGTTTTGGCGTGTCGCCGGCTGTCTTTTTTTGAGCGCAGAATATCACCGAGGATAGCCATCAGGCAGCCGCCCCCGACAGCTTGTTCTAACAGGCTTCTAGCAGCCTGTCGGAAAAGTAACCTCTGAAAGGCTGTCAACAGGTAAGTCACGATTTAGAAGAGGTGAAAGCCGGCCGTGTGTGACATTTTAGGGCCTCGAAAACATGAATTTAGCCTGGTTCAGACTGCCCTTTCGGG
>JAYRVN010000373.1:0-13360 GCA_041918535.1 Chloroflexota bacterium | reverse complement strand
CTGACCGGACTATTTGCCGCCTTGGGGCTGGTTATGTTGCTGCGTCTGGAAGCGGAATGCGCCCTCAGCGCGCCGCGCCGGGCAACGGTTAGCCGGCTGGCCGCCTTGTGCGGCCTCATCCTCGGCCTGGGCATCACCCATCACCTATCGCTGGCCTTTATGGGCGCCATTTGGCTAGGCTTTGTTCTGTGGACGGCGGGCTGGCGCAGCACACTGCGCATGGCGGTTTGGGTCTTGCCGGGCGCGTTGCCGCTGCTCTACTTGCCCTGGCGCGACCCAACCCTACGCGCGCTCCCCGCTTTCGGGCGCTATGTTCTGGGGCTGGGCTTCGGCGGCGACTTCTTTTATTTCACCGACCCGGTCGTTGTGTGGGAACGGCTGAAGGTGATGGGCAACGTGTTCACCTTGCAGTTCACGCCCGGCTTACTGGTGGGTATGGGATTGGGCCTGCTGTGGCTGTTGCGCTATCGGCCCAGGCTGGCCTTTCTGTTAGGCGGCTCGTGGCTGGCGCATACGCTGATCACGGCCACCTATCGCGCGCCGCAAACAGTCGAGTATATGTTGCCGGCGTATGCGCCGATGGCGATCGCGTTAGGGGCAGGTGTGTCGGGTTGGGTGAAACAACCGGGGAACAATGGGGGGAAGCGTTTCGGCCGATACGCCACCCTTTTCGCGCTCATCCTGGCCGTCTGGCAAGGTTCACGTCACTATTCGAGCTTTGCCTTTCTGCACGCTTCTCACGACACCCGTGACTACACGCAAGAGCTCCTGCGCCTCGCGCCGCCCGACAGCGTTCTGCTGGCGAACTGGCATTGGGCCACGCCTTTATGGTATTTGCAGCAAGTGGAGGGGCAACGGCCGGATGTGAACGTGGCGTATGTCTACCCGACCGGCGCGCCCTACGCGCAAACGTGGGCGGAGAGAATTTCGGCCGAATTCGCTGCCGGCCGCCCTGTCATCGCCACCAACTACGACGAACAAGCCTACCAATCTTTGCCCGTCCCCGATAATCTGGGCCAGGCCTTCCTGTTCAATCCCCAACCGCGCACGACATTGCCCTCTGGCTTCCAGCCCCTAAACCTGAATCTGGAATGGGGCGTCAGATGGCTTGGCTACCGATTAGAACCGGCCACGCTGGCGGCCGGCGACACCGCCCGCCTGACGCTCGCCTGGACCGCCCCGCCAGGACTACCCCCCTTCTCCATCTTCGCCCAGGCGCTCGGCGCAGATGGCCGGGTCTATGCCCAGCAAGATCGACAGGCGCGTTACCGGCCGGATGGCATCAACCTGACACAGTGGCAACTTACCCCGCGCCCCGGCTCGACGCCCGGCGACTATCCGGTTGTCCTGGGGGCTTATCATTCAACCGGGCGTTATTTGCACACCCCGGATGGCGCTATCACGACGCCCCTGGGCCCATTGCACATCACGCCGTCCCCCTGGCGACCGATTACGCGCAACCCGCTGCGCCACCGGCAGATCGGTCGCACGTTGGTAGGCTACGATTGGGACCTGACCCTGCCCGATCGGCCGCGCCTGTATGTGCACTGGCAAGACGCCGCGGGTTATTACTCGGAAACGCTTGACGGCGGCGAATCCATAGTGGGGGATATGCGTTTGCGGGCGACAGATTGTCGGCGGGCCTGCGCCTATGTGCCGTTGGAACAAGGGCTGGTATGGCTGGGCAGTTCCCTCTTCGTCGGGCCGCTAACGCCGGGGGCGACATTATCCGCGCCGCAAACCCTGGCGGCCGACCGACCGATCTTGCGCGATATTGCCGTCTCCGTCACGCTGATCGGCTATGCCGACGACGGCTATCATTGGGATTGGCAATCTTTGGATAACGGCGTCCCGGCTCTGGGGGCTATTCCCACGCTCAAGTGGATTGCCGGCAGCCGCGTGCGCGACCCGCATTGGCTGGCGGTCAACGCCCAGGCGACCGGCGGCCAAACGGTCGCCATGACCCTGCAATTCTACGACGCTTTCACCAACCGCCCCCTGGCCGTGCTGGATGAGGGCATTACCGGTCGCGCCCCGTGGATTCCGCTGGGGCAAACGACGGTGCGCTAGGCGGCCGGTCGTCGAGATCGACGCCAGAACCACCCCAGGCCGGCCAGGGCTAAGCTGCCACCGGCGATGAACCAGGGCAGAAGGGAGGAGGGAGGGGATTCGGCCGAATCCAACACCGCAAACTCATAGCTCCCATTCACCACATGGCCGTCCACGCTGACCGCCGCATACTCCACCGTATACACCCCCGGCGACAGCGGCGGCAGCGGCGAAAACAGGCGGTTCAGCTCATCCGGGGCCACGCGGGGCGTCAAACCCGTCACCGGCTGAAAATCGTTATCTCGCAACGTCAGCCCGCTGGCCGAACTGAGCGCCTCACCAAACGTCAGCCGCAACAAGCGCGGTGACGCGGCCAACTGCGCCCCCGGCGGCGGCTCAGCCAACAGTAATTCTGCATGCGCGCCCATCCGACCCACGCCGCCAACCAACCAACACACTGCCGCCACCCACGCCAACCATTGACGCCTATGCCTTCGCATACCGGTCTCCCAGCCCTTGTCGGCCCAACACGCGACCTCTTCCACTCCGAGAGGCGAAAGGATCAGCTACACCCTCAAGACCCCGTCTCTCTATTCTAGTCGAATCTTCCCGGCGCAACATCATCGAAAATGCGCTGTGAATAACCTTGGGGAAAACCCTCATTCACGCCCTATACACCCTCCGTCTGGCTGACGCTCGCTCTTCCGGCTTGACCCAAACGCCGCCTCCGTTATAATCCGTCTTAACTGATTCGGCCGAATCCGATGACCCTTCAAACCCTTGCTCGAAACCAATCGAATCGTTCGGCCACACACATAGAGGGAGTACCTGTGCCAACAGCATTAATCACCGGAGTAACCGGTCAAGACGGATCATATCTGGCCGAATTCTTATTACAGCAAGGCTACGATATCATCGGCATGGTGCGCCGTACCAGCACCGTCAACTTTCATCGCATTGAACATATTCAGGACAAATTGACCCTGGTGCAGGGCGATTTGCTTGATCAAGTCTCGCTGCTACACATTCTCGAAGAACATAAGCCGGACGAGGTCTATAACCTGGCGGCGCAATCCTTTGTGCCCACCTCTTGGGTGCAACCCGTTTTCACCGGCGAGGCGACCGCTCTCGGCGTCACCCGGGTGCTCGACGCCATCCGCATCACCAACCCCAAGACGCGCTTCTATCAGGCCAGCTCCAGCGAAATGTTCGGCAAAGTCCAGGAAGTACCCCAGCGCGAAAGCACCCCCTTCTACCCGCGCAGCCCCTATGGCGTGGCTAAAGTGTACGGCCACTGGATCACCATCAACTACCGCGAAAGCTACAACATGCACGCCACGTCCGGCATCTTATTTAACCACGAATCCCCTCGGCGCGGCCTGGAGTTCGTCACCCGCAAGATCAGTTACCATGTCGCCAAGATCAAGTTGGGCCTGGCCCACGAACTACGCCTGGGCAACCTCGACGCCCGGCGCGATTGGGGATTTGCCGGCGATTATGTGCGCGCCATGTGGCTGATGCTCCAGCAAGACACGCCGGGCGACTATGTGGTTGCCACCGGCCAAACCTGGTCGGTGGAACAGTTTGTAGAGAACGCCTTCGGCTGCGTCGATCTGGACTGGCGCGATTATGTGGTGCTTGACCCGCGTTTCGTGCGGCCGGCCGAAGTAGACCTCCTCGTCGGCGATGCCGGCAAGGCCGGCGCTATCCTGGGTTGGGAACCGACCGTCTCCTTTGAGGAGCTGGTCAAAATGATGGTGGAAGCCGACTTAGAGCTTATCCGGACGGGCAAGACGCCGATGTAAGGCGGGGCGCGCGTCGCCGACGCGATGCGGCAACCATTGCCCCCAAGCCATCCGGAGAGGAGCAACCATGAGCGCTATTATCAAATTCGGCACCGACGGCTGGCGCGGCCGGATCGCCGACGACTACACCTTTGCCAGCCTGCGCCGCTGCGCACAAGGCTTTGCGCATTATCTGCATCGGCAAGGTCTGGCCGAAAAGGGCGTGGTTATCGGGCATGACCAGCGCTTCCTGGCGGAGCATTTTGCCGCAGCGGCGGCCGAGGTGCTGGCCGGCAATGGCATTCCCGTTTGGCTGACCGCGGGCGCGACCCCTACCCCGGCCATCGCGTATGCGGTGGTGGAGAAGCAAGCGGGCGGCGCCGTCAATATCACAGCCAGCCACAACCCGCCGACCGATGCCGGTTTCAAAGTGCGCGACCCGCATGGCGGCGCGATCGATCCGGCCAACCTCAAGAAAATCGAGTCCCTCATCCCCGTCGGCCTGAATGAAGTGAAAAGCTTGGCGCTGGCTGACGGCCTGAGCGACGGCCTGATCACCCGCTTCGATGCGGCGCCGGCTTATGCCGCCCAGTTGCATCGCCTGGTGGATGTGGAACCGCTCAAAGCCGCCGGGTTTACGGTGCTGGTAGATTGCATGTGGGGGAATGGGATGGGTTGGTTCCCGCGCTTGCTCGACGGCGGCGCAACGCGGGTGGAAGAGGTACATAATCAGCGCAACCCCATTTTCCCCCACATGTCCCGGCCGGAACCCATTCCCCCCAATATCAATCATGGCTTGAGCTTTGTCAAGTCGCTGGGGGCCGATGTGGCGATCATCAATGACGGCGACGCCGACCGCGTCGGGTTTGGCGATGAGGAAGGACGCTTCATTGACCAGTTGCGCGTCTTCGGCTTGCTGGGCTATTACTTTCTGGAAGTACGCGGTGAGCGTGGGCCGATCGTCAAGACCATTTCGACCACCAAGATGCTGAACAAGCTGGGGCAGTTGTATAACGTGCCGGTATATGAGACGGGCGTCGGTTTCAAGTATATTGCGCCGAAGATGATGGAGGTCGCCGCGATGATCGGCGGCGAGGAGAGCGGAGGCTACGCTTTCCGCCGGCATGTGCCCGAGCGGGACGGCATTCTGGCCGGGCTATATCTGCTCGATTTGATGGTACAAACGGGGAAAAAGCCGTCGCAATTGCTGGATTGGCTGTTTGAGAAAGTCGGACCGCATTATTATGACCGGATTGACAGCTATTTTGATCAGGCGCGGCGGGCGGAGATCGAGAGCCGGGTGGCGGCGGCGCAGCCGGCGCGGATCGGCGGGTTGAAGGTGACAGAGAAATCCAGCCTGGATGGCTATCAGTTCTTGATGGAAGACGGCGGCTGGCTGCTGGTGCGTTTCAGCGGGACAGAGCCGATCATCCGCGTCTACTGTGAGACGACGCACGGCGACCGGGTGGCGGCGATCTTGGAAGATGGGATCAGGCTGGCCGGCCTGAAGGTTTAGCGGCCAGGGGGGATGGGGTGACGCGCCGGGTGGTAGTGGCGGGCAATTTCAGTTTTCCAACCGGGTCGGCGGCGGCGGCGCGGGTGCGCAACCTGGCCTTGGGACTGCAAGCCAATGGGGCGCAGGTGCAGGTGTGGCCGCTGGCGCCGCCGGAGCGGGTGACGCCCGTTTCGGCCGAATCCCTCCCCCTCACCACCCGCCGTTTCTCCCGCCGGCCTCTGCCTACCCCCCAGCCTGGCCGCCTGGCAGCCGCGCGACGACGCGCCCTCTGGTTTGCCGGCTTCTACGGCGTCACCTGGCCGGCGTATCGCGCCCTGGCGCACAGCCTACACACGGGCGAGTGCGATTTGTTCATCGGCTATGGCCGCAGCGCCGCCCAATTGTGGCCGTTGGTTCGCCTGTGCCGCCGACACCACGTTACCACCATCCTGGATGTGGTGGAAAGCCTGGCTCAATTTCACGGCCTGGGCGGACGTTTGAACCCGGTCTACTGGGATACCGCCCTCGGCACAGGCCGCCTGCCCTTACAATTCGACGGCCTCACCGTCATCGCCCGACCATTGGCTGAGCTCTATCGTCGGTTGGGCCATCCGCGTATCCTGGTGTTACCCGGCCTTGAGCATTGGCCGACGGAGTCACCTGCGTTCGCGCCGAGCCGTTCTTCCAAGCCACCCTTCCGTCTGGTCTATGTGGGGGCGCTGCTGGAACGGGATGACCCCGCCTTCCTGTTGGAAATGATGCGCCAATTGCGCTGGCGCGGCGTGCCGGTGACGCTGGATATTATCGGCCGATACGCCACCGACGCTTCCGGGCGCGCCTTCGCCGAACAAGTGCAACGGGATGCCCTGCTCAACCAGGCGGTACGCTTGTTGGGCTATGTCGGCGACGCCGAGTTTGTCCGGCGCTTGCAGACGGCCGACGGATTTGTGTTGACCCGCCGACAGGCGCAAGCGGAGCGTTTTTCCTTTCCCACCCGGCTGGTGGAACTGCTCAAATTCGGCCGAATCCTGTTCGTGTCCGAGGTCGGCGACATCAGCGATTATCTGCGCCCCGGGCAAGACGCGGTGTTATTGCCCACCAGTGAACCTCGCGTGGCGGCGGCGCGGGTGGAAGAGGCGTTGAGTAACCCGGAGCGCGCCCAAGAGATCGGGCATCAGGGACGGCAGCGGGGCGCTTATTGTTTCGACCGGACCTATCACGCGGCGCGCCTGTTGCGTTTTGTGGAACAAATCGAACAGACACGTTCAAGTCAGGCGACCGGTTAGTTGACAGGTCAGGTGAACCGAATGCAGGCATTTCAGGATTCCTATTCAGAGGCGACGAGTTATTGTTACGGCTGTGGGCGCTTGAATGAGCAAGGCTTACAGATTAAGAGCTATTGGGATGGAGAAGAGACGGTGTGTGTTTTTCGGCCGAAACCCCAACACATGGCCATCCCCGGTTACGTCTACGGCGGCCTCATCGCCTCCCTGATTGATTGCCATAGCACCGGCACCGCCGCTGCGGCGGCTTACCGCCACGCCGGGCGGGAATTGGGCAGCCCGCCGGAACTACGCTTCGTCACTGCCTCGCTGCACGTCGATTACCTGCGCCCCACTCCGCTAGGCGGCGACCTGATTCTGCGGGCGCGCCCGATTGAAGTCAAAGGGCGTAAAGTCGTTGTCGAATGCGCTCTTTACGCCGAGGGGCAGGAGTGCGCGCGCGGGCGCGTGGTGGCCGTGCAAATGCCCGACACCTTCCTGACCGGCAATTAAGCGCCCATGTTTTTTGTAGACACCCACTGCCACCTGGATTTTGAGGCTTTCGACGCCGATCGCGCCGAGGTGATAGCGCGGGCCGTCGCAGCCGGCGTGACGCGTCTGATCATCCCCGCCGTGGACCTGGCGAATAGCGCCGCGGCGCTGGCCCTAGCCACCGGCTATCCCGGCGTCTATGCAGCCGTCGGCATTCATCCCAATTCGACGGCTGTTTGCCCGGCCGAATGGCTAAGCGCGTTGCGCGCCCTGGCCGGCCAACCCGGCGTCGTCGCCATCGGCGAGATTGGTCTGGATTATTACTGGCAGGAGTCGCCGCCGGCCATTCAGCAGGCAGCGCTGGCGGCGCAACTGGCCCTGGCGGCTGAACTAAACCTGCCGGTGATCATCCATAACCGCGAGGCCGGGCCGGATGTGATTCACGCCTTGACGGAATCGCCGGCTGCGCGGCGAGAACGGGCAGGGGTGCTGCACAGCTTTTCGGCCGATCGTGAACTCGCCCGGCAAGCCCTTGACCTCGGCTTCTATCTCGGCTTCACCGGCCCGTTAACCTACAAGAACGCGGACGACCTGCGCGCCGTGGCGGCTTTCGCCCCGCTCGATCGGCTCCTGCTGGAAACCGACGCCCCTTTCTTGCCGCCGCAACCCCGGCGCGGTCGGCGCAATGAACCGGCTTATGTCATTTACGTGGCCGAGCGATTGGCCGCCCTACGCGGCTGCTCGCTCGAAGCGATCGCCGCCGCCACCACCGCCAACGCGCTCCGTTTGTTTGGCCTGGCCGCTGACGGGGAAACGGGATGACGCGGCCGACGCTCTCGATCATCATCGTCAGTTGGAACGTCAAGGAGTTGCTGCGCGCCTGCCTGGATTCGATTCAGGCCGGGCAAGGCGAGCTGGCCCTAGAAGTGCTTGTCGTGGATAGCGGCTCAGGGGACGGCACGGCGGAGATGGTTTCGGCCGAATATCCCTCCGTGCGCTTGATCGCCTGCCCGGATAATGTCGGCTTTGCGCGCGGCAACAACCTCGGCCTGGCAGCGGCGCAGGGCGATTATTTGCTCCTGCTCAACCCCGACACGCGCCTGTGCGACGACGCCCTGCGCGTCATGCTCGACGCTTTGCACAGCCGCCCCGATGTGGGGCTCATCGGCCCGCAGCTCCTCAACCCCGACGGCTCGCATCAATCCTCCCGGCGGCGTTTCCCCACCCTGGCGACCTTTCTCTGGGAGAGCACCTGGCTGCAAGCCTACGCGCCGCGCCGTGTCATGCGCCATTACTACGCGCAAGACCTGCCCGATGACGCCATAAGCGCCGTGGATTGGGTCTCCGGCGCAGCCATGCTCACCCGCCGCGCCGTCGTGGCCCAGGTGGGCGGGCTTGATGAAGCGTATTTCATGTATTCGGAAGAATTGGATTGGTGTCGCCGCATCCGCCAGGCCGGCTGGCGCGTCCTTTACCTGCCCACAGCGCGAATTGTCCACCACGTCGGCAAGAGCAGCGAGCAAGCCGTTACCACCCGTCACATCCAATTTAACCGGGCGAAACTGCGCTATGTGCGCAAATATCACGGCCGGGCCGCTTACTTTTTGACGCGCGCCGTTATCTGGCTCAACTATCTCTGGCAATTGGGCCTGGAAGCGGTCAAATGGCTGGTCGGCCACCGGCGCGATCTGCGCGCCCAACGCCTGCGCGCCTATTGGCAAGTCCTGCGCAGCGGCTTGCCGGCCGCCGGAGCAGGCAAATAACCGGGCCGCCCCGGCCGCCGACAACGCCTCTTATGCCCACACCCATCCCTATGACCCCCTATTTCATCACCATCGCCGGCAATATCGGCGTCGGCAAGTCTACCCTGGTCGCGCTGCTCACCACGCGCCTGGGTTGGGCGCCGGTCTTTGAGGCTGTGCAAGAGAACCCCTACCTGGCGGATTTTTACCAGGATATGCAACGTTGGAGCTTTCAATCGCAGGTCTTTTTCTTGTCGCGACGCTTGCAACAGCACCACGCCTTGCTGGAAACGCGGCAACCAACCATTCAAGATCGCAGTGTGTATGAGGATGCAGAGATTTTTGCCCGCAACTTACAGCGGCAAGGACACATGAGCGCGCGCGATTGGGCCGTCTACTATGAACTTTATCAGACGATGGCGCGCTTGCTGCGGCCGCCGCATTTGGTGGTGTATTTGCGCGCCTCGGTGGCGACCCTACAACGGCGAATTGCGCAGCGGGGACGGGATTACGAGCGCGGGATTTCGGCCGAATATCTCTCCCAACTCAACGCCCTGTATGATAGCTGGGTGGCGGATTTCAATCTCAGCCCGGTGCTCACCATTGAAACCGACAGCCTGGACTATGTGCAGTACGATGAACACCTGGATCGCATCTGGGCCAAAATCGAAGAGCGGCTGGCAGGCAAAGATATTCTAACCCTGTAGACCCCATGCGTTGGCGTATTGGTCTGATCACCGGGGAATTCCCGCCCATGCAGGGGGGCGTGGGCGCTTTTACACAAGAGCTGGCGAAGGCTTTAGCCTCGCTAGGCCATGAGCTATGGATTGTCACCGACCGGCGCGCGCGACCGGAATCGGCCGAAAAAACGCCCAACCGCCTGCGCACCCCGCTCGATATCGGCTACGCCCACCTGATCGCGCGCGGCCACGCCTGGGGTTGGCCCGACATGGCCCTTATCGCCGATGCCGCCCTCCATTACCAATGGGACATCGTCGACATCCAGTATCAGGCCGCCGCCTATAACATGCGTCTGCCGGCCATCAACGCTTTACCTTGGCGTCTGCGCGGCCTTTGCCGCAGCGTCGTCACCTTCCACGATCTACGCAGCCCTTATCTGTTTCCCAAGGCGGGGCGGCTGCGCCACTGGGTCGTGATGGCGCTGGCGCGTTCGGCCGATGGCGTCATTGTCACCAATTCGGCCGATGCCGCAGTTTTACGAGCTGATGCCGGCTTCGCTCGCCGCCGCGCCGCCCAGCCGGAGCGGCTGGCGCAAATTCCCATCGGCAGCAACATCACCCGCCACGCCTCGACACCGGCCGACATCGCCGCCTGTCGCGCCGCTCTCGGCCTCAGCGCCGACCAGGTTCTATTGGGCTATTTCGGCTTTCTCAACCCGTCGAAAGGCGCAGAAGACCTGATTGCCGCTCTGGCCGACCTGGGCCCGCGCTTTCACCTGGTCTTCATCGGCGGTCACACGGGAGCCAGCGATCCCCAGACGAATCAATCCTACCTGGATAGCATCCGGACGCTGATTGCCGCGCGCGAACTAACGGCGCGCGTACACTGGACCGGCTTTTTGAACGATGTCGATGTTTCACACCACCTTGACGCCTGCGATCTGATGGTAATGCCCTATCGCGACGGCGTTTCCTTGCGGCGCGGGACGCTCATGGCGGTGCTCGCCCATGGTCGCCCCCTCATCACGACTTTCCCCGGCGCGCCGACGCCGGAGTTGGCGCATGGCGAGAATGTCTGGCTGACGCCGGCGGCCGATGCGCCCGCTCTAACGGCCGCCATTCAACATCTGGCCGCCGCCCCTGACACAGCGGCGCGCCTGGGCACGGCCGCTCATCAATTAGCGCAACAATTCGATTGGCTGCCCATCGCTCACCAAACCAGCCGCCTCTTTCAAGCCATCTTGGGCCAGAGCAAGACATAGCCCCCCCAAACTCATGACCCATGACTATCCTTTCCGCAATCTGGTATTTCAGGGCGGCGGCGTGCGCACCTTTGTTTATCACGGCGCGTTGGCGGTGTTGGAGGAACGCGGTATTCTGCCAAACATCCAGCGCGTGGCCGGCGCCTCGGCCGGGGCCATGTTGGCGGCTGCCGTCAGTTTTCGTCTGAGTGTGGCGGAGACGTTGGCGCTTTATCAGACTTTGGATATGTCCAAAGTGCCCCAAATAGTCAACGCGGAGGAGATGGCTTTGCCGGAGTGGTTGCCCAAGGCGGAACGGGTCAAGCGCGAGTTAGCCCGTCTTTCCGGCGCATCGGACGCGGTATCGCGTCTGGTGAGAAGATATGGCTGGTACTCCTCCGATTACTCCTACAACTGGATGCTGCGGGTGATTGCCGAGCAGTGCGGGGGCAATGGCCTGGCAACGTTCGCCGAATTTCGCGCGCGCGGCTGGCGGGATCTATCGGTGGTGGCGACTAATATCTCGAAGCATCGGGTGGAGGTTTTTTCGGCCGAATCCACTCCCCATGTCGCCGTCGCCGATGCCTTGCTGATGTCGCAATCCCTTCCCCTCTTCTTTGAACCCGTTCAATTCGATGGCCGCCAGATAGGACAGGGCGACTATTACGCCGACGGCGGCCTCGTCCTCAATTACCCGCTGGAACTCTTTGACCACATCGCCGATGTGTATGACTCGCGCCATTTTGTGGCCGGCATCAATTGGGAAACGCTCGGCTGCCGGCATTATCAGCCGGACGGCGATGAGAAACCCGGCCGCCCCATCACCAATGTCATCACTTATATGGAGAATCTGGCAGAGTTGCTGGTGCAGGCCCAGGCGATGGCGCATGAACACGACCATGCCAACCAACAACGCACGATCAATATCAACCGCCTGGGTGTTGCCACCACAGATTTCTCCATAGCGCCGCGCCCGGATAACGCCATGTATCAGCGCCTGACGGCGGAGGGTCGAAAATCGGCCGAATCCTTTCTCGACGCCTGGTGCCCTCCCTTTGCGCCGCACAGCCTGGCTTGAACCGTCAGCCAGGACGCGGCAAAAAAGAAGGTGGGCCGTAGCCCACCTTCTCACCTGATAACGTCACACGAATCGAAGCGTTATGCCCCTGGCCGGCGCTTGAAGGCGCGTCGCGCCATCAGCCACGTCGCCCCCGTCAGCCCGCTCAACAACGCCACCACGCTCCCCACGCGGTCGCCGGAGACTTGCGCCATTTGCCCCAGGCTAATCGCCAGCGGCACCGGCAAGTTGTCTTGTCCATTGGCGCAACTGCCCACGCCGGGAACGATATTGGCCGCCGTCGCGCCTAGCACGAAGTTGGCGTTCAAGACCGGCAAGGTGATAGCCGAGACGCAGTCGTACGTGACTGTGACCGTTTGCCCCACGTCGAGCCGCGCCGGCAAGGGCGGCGTCGGCCCGGTGCAGGTCGCCACCGGCAGTTGAACCGGATTGGGCTGCGGCCCGTTGAACAGGATGTAAGTGGGCACAGTCAACGTCAACGTCGGCGCGATCAAGGGGACATTGCCGATGTTGCTGATATCGGCCGATAAGGTGAAGTGCTCGCCGGCGAAGTAGGGTGGATTGGCTGTGGTGTCCACGAAGTTATCCACCTGAATCTGGGCCGAGCCACCGCAGGCCACACCGGCCGCGCTTTCAGTGGCTGCTTCGGGCACGGCGGCGGGAATGGGCGCGCCGTCGTTGGCCCAAGCCCAGTCGAGGCTGGCATAGGTGAAATCGGCCGAATTTCCCACCACCACACTGCTGCACGCCATGAACGGGTCCAATGTACCCACACATTGCAGGACAGCCGTGTCGCGCCGACCAAGCAGGTCTGTCGAGGTGTTCAACACCCCGCCATCCCCCACGCTAATCGTCCCCGCCGGGCCGTTTTGCAGCCATTCGCAGGAGATACCCAGGATGCGATCGTCAAAGTCGTCGGCCACCGTCGGTAGATTGCTGAGCGTATTGGCCGCGTTCGCCGGGATATCCGACACATTCGTCAGCACAAACGTGTACGTGATCGTTTCGCCAGCAATGGCCGTCAGGCCGCCGCCTTGTGTCGTCACGCTCTTCTGCGAATCTACCTGCAACTGGCACAACCCTTCCACGGCCGCGTCCGCCGCCGTGGCGCCGATGACCTGGCCGTAGAGGAAGTAGAAGTAATCCTCATTGATGCCACTCCCGCCGCCTTGCAGATTGGTCGGGTCGTCCACAGCCTGATACTTCAGCGCCGGGCGGTCGCCCAAAGCCCCGCCGCCGTCGAAGATCGTGGCACAATTGTTGTTGCTGGGGTCCAAGTCCGGGGTGCTGTTATCCCCGTCGCCATAACTCACGCAGGCCAGCGGCTCGCCGATTTCGTTGAAGAGGGCCAGCACATCGCCCGTGTTATTGGCTTTCGCGTCGAAGAAGTCCCCCTGATTCAGCGAGGGCGAACCGAAGTTCTTGCCGAATTCGAAGATGTCGCCGCTGAAGCTGAAGCCCGACGGGATGCCGAAAGGTGGATAGTAGTTGGGGTCGCTAGTGGGGCTGGCAACCGTGCCGATGCCGAAAGCCGGCT
>JAYRVN010000372.1:0-3834 GCA_041918535.1 Chloroflexota bacterium | reverse complement strand
CCTGACCTACAGACTCCCCTGTCAACGCTTCACCCAAGCGATTACTCGCCTCGATGCATGACTCGGGGCCAGACTGGTTCGCTATTCCTTGTCTGCATAGGACTTCCACCCACTACACCTTGCCGGTTTCTGCCGGCGCACAGGACACAATCAGCTTGTCGCCCTGACGCTGCCAGGAGGCGACCGCCCCGTTTAACGTGACCTGCGTGACATCAAAGCCAACCAAGTCCAGGGCCATAGCTTGCAAACCGGCCCGTCCGCTATTTTGTAGTTCCAGGGTGGCTATGCCGCTGACGACCGGCTGCGCCGGGTCTAGCGCGAGCCTGAGCGTGTAGCGCAGCACATCAAAGGCGGCGCTGCCCAATTCCGGGATATACGGATCACCGGCGGATAAACTGACCGGCGCCGGCGCCAGCGTCGGCGTCGGCATTGGCGTCGGGGTCGGCAGCCGGTTTGCGCCTGTTGCCGGGGTCACATAGGCCGTCGGCCGTGTGCAGGCCACACCCAGCCAGATCAACAGAAATAGAACGATGCGGTATAGGGGTTGCATTTTAACGGTCTCGTTAGCATACTTCAGGTTGCGCCGGGTGGGATAGCCATCCGGCGTAGCTTTGCGCCCATCCGAAAAACTGCCGGGGCCATCTCTCTGTCAGCAAGGGAGTTCGCCGGACCGGGCCCTCGGTTATGCGGATAGCCTTTCAATTGTAGAAACGGAAGCGTGTATGTCCAAACCCAAATTGCGCCCGCTGGATTTTCGACCCGTGGTGTATCAAGATGAAACAATGTGGTTGCTGCGCGATCCGTTGCGGCTGAGCGATCGGCAACTCATTCTCCCCGCGCCGCTGGCGCAATTATTGTCCCTGTGTGACGGGGAACACACCGCGCCGCAAATTCACCGTGGCCTTTGCCTGGCGCTGGGGGCGCACGTGCCCTATGCGGTGGTGGCGGACGCCATCGCTCAGTTGGATCAGTTATATTTGTTAGACAATGATCGGACGCAGCAGGCGGTGGCTCAGGCGCGGGCAGTTTATCGCGCGCAACCTTATCGGCCGCCGGCCCTGGCAGGGGTGAGTTATCCGGCGGATTCGGCCGAACTCACCTCCCTTTTCCTCAGCTATGCCAACGGACAGGCCCTGAACAACTTGCCCGCCTGGCATGGCCGTGGCCTCATCTCCCCCCACATCGATTATCAACGCGGCGGGCCGGTCTATGCGCAGGTCTGGCAACGCGCCGCCGCTGCCGTCCAAGAAGCCGACCTCATCCTTATGTTCGGCACTGATCATAATGGCGGCCCGGCCAGCCTGACTCTCACTCAGTTACCTTACGCCACCCCCTTCGGCGTCATCCCAACCGACCCGGCGCTGCTGGCGCATCTAGCGGAAGTCGTCGGCCCCGATGCCTTTAGCCTGGAACTCAACCATCGCGAAGAACACGCCATTGAGCTATCCGCCACCTGGCTCCATCACATCCGCGGCCATAACCCCTGCCCCATGCTGCCTGTTTTATGCGGCTCGTTCCAGCACTTCACCGATGGCGGGCATCCGCGCCAGGATCAGACCTTGACAGCCTTTGTGGAAGCCCTGCAAGAAGCCACGGCCGGCCGCAAAGTGCTGGCGGTCGCCTCCGTTGACCTGGCGCACGTCGGGCCGGCCTTTGACTCCGACTACCTGATGGACGAGGCGCGGCGGGCGACTCTTTCTGAGAGCGACG
Source organism: Chloroflexota bacterium (assembly GCA_041918535.1). Classification (GTDB taxonomy): domain Bacteria; phylum Chloroflexota; class Anaerolineae; order Promineifilales; family Promineifilaceae; genus DAOTXO01. The sequence continues at coordinate 2,124 of JAYRVN010000372.1, read as the reverse complement.
CCCGGTTGCGCCGAGCCATCGGGCTCGGCGATGCCGAATCGTTCTACCGACTCATCGCCGCCGGCCACAATAGCCAAAACGTCTGCGGCTTTTCATCCATTTACCTATTGCTGCGCTATCTGGGGGAAACACATGGGACAGAGATCGCCTATGCGCACTGCCCCGCCGACCCGGAAAACACTTCGGTTGTGTCCATTTGCGGCATGTTGTTAGATTGACGCGCCCCCATCGTCAACCGGCCATCCCCAGCCGCGTGCCGCCGCGTGGCTGCCGGCGCCGGCGCATATCGACTTGACTTCTCTCTACATCGGTGTATAATTCAAGGCATCCCCTCCCCCAGGGGGTGGGGCAAAGGAGTGTCTGGATGGACGAGACGTTGCGCAATAATGTCGCTCGCCGACTGGCAAGCGCCTCCGGTCATCTCAAAGGGATTGAGCGTATGGTGGCCGAAGACGCTTACTGCATTGACATCATCCGGCAAATTCAGGCCGTTCAGGCCGCGCTGACCAAGGCCAGCAGTCTCATTCTGGAGAACCATTTGCGCACCTGTGTCGCCGCCGCCATTCGTGACGATAATCCTGAGCTGCGTGAGCGGATGCTGGAAGAAGTAACCGGTGTTATCAGCCTGAAAAACATCCCCTAGCTTGGGGGTATGTGTCCAGACACTTAACATCGCCAGACAACTCTTGAGTAACCTCGACGACAATTTCACAAATCTTAATTGAAGGAGTTAAACATGAATTCTAAAACTTTTGTAGCGCCTAACATTAGCTGCGGCCATTGCGTGCATACGATAGAGAATGAAGTCGCCGGTCTTGGCGGTGTGACTTATATCAAGGCGGATCTCGCTTCCAAGCAAGTGGTTGTGCGTTGGGATGCGCCGGCTGATTGGGACACGATTAGAACGCTGTTGGATGAGATCGGCTACCCGCCTCAAGAATTGCTTCAACTCAACTGAGCGGTCTACCCAGAAAGGGCCTAAGCCAACTCCGGGCGGCTTTATCGGCCGAATATTCTGACCGACAACCCGCCTCTGCAGGACAAGTTATGAGCACGAAAAGCCTCACCCTCCCCATTACCGGCATGACCTGCGCCAATTGCGTGCGCACGGTCGAGCGCAGTGTGCGCAAAGTAGAAGGCGTCAGCGAGGCGGTGGTCAATTTTGCGGCCGAAAAACTTACCTTAGCCTATGATCCCGCCTTGACCCAGCCGGGCGCAGTCATTGAGCGCATCCGCAAGGCCGGCTACGACGTGCCGACGGCCGACACGGAATTGCCAATCACCGGCATGGATTGCATCAATTGCGCCAACCTCATTCAGCGCAAATTAAGCCGCGTGGATGGCGTGCTGACCGCGAATGTCAATTTTGCCACAGAAAAAGCCGCCGTCACCTATGCCGTTGGCGCCGTCACCCATTACGATCTGGTAGAGGCCATCCGTCAGGCGGGTTATGACGTGGTGGATGCCGCCGCCGGCGTCGAGATGGAAGATGCCGAAGCGGCCGCCCGCGCAGCGGAGGTTAAACACCAGCAGCGTCGCTTGATCGTCGGCCTGATCTTCACCCTGCCGTTGTTTGGCCTGAGCATGGGCCGAGATTTAGGCGTGTTCGGCGATTGGGCGCAAGCCATGTGGATGAACATTCTGTTTTGGGCGTTGGCAACGCCGGTGCAGTTCTATGTCGGCCGCGATTATTACATCGGGGCTTATAAAAGCTTGCGCGGCGGCAGCGCCAACATGGACGTGCTGGTGGCGATGGGCACATCGGTGGCCTACGTCTACAGCCTGGCCGTGTTGATCGGGGAGTGGATGGGGTCGCACACTCTGGGCCACCATGTCTACTTTGAGACTTCCGCCACCATCATCACCTTGATTGTGGCAGGCAAACTGGTGGAAGCGCGCGCCAAAGGGCAAACCAGTCAGGCTATTAAGAAACTGATGGGGTTGCGAGCCAAGACGGCGCGGGTGGAACGCCTCGGCGCGGAAACAGACATTCCCATTGAGCAAGTCCGGCGCGGCGATGTGGTGATTGTGCGACCGGGCGAGAAGATACCGGTGGATGGCCTGGTCATTGACGGGCGGTCTTCGGTGGATGAGAGCATGCTGACGGGCGAGAGCCTGCCGGTG
>JAYRVN010000371.1:0-2066 GCA_041918535.1 Chloroflexota bacterium | reverse complement strand
TGCATATGCAGCCCGTCTTCCATGAGTGCGAAGTGGTGGGCGGCGGGGTGGCGGAAGAACTGTTTGAACACGGCCTCTGTCTGCCCTCCGGCTCCAACCTGAGCGAGACTGACCTGACCCGGGTGGTGGGGGCGGTGCGGTTACTGAGAAGATAGAGCAACAGCCTCGCTGCGGTTGACCGGCTGGGTTAGGGTACGTATAATGGGATGAGTACTCAATTTTTGGTGGTGCGTGAACTGGAGGTTTGCCATGAGATACACGGTCATGTTACGACAGAACTCAACGGGAAGGTACATTGCTGTGGCGCCTGCCGTCCCCGACTGTCGGGGGGTGGGTAGAACGCGACACGAAGCCTTAGAACGTTTGCGACTAACGCTCGAAGATTGGCTGCGCGGGATCGAGGTGACTTCCGTTGAGGTGTCTACCCCCTCGACGGCTCCAGGCGCGCAAATAAACCCGTGGCTGGATACAGTGGGTTTATTTGCCGATGATGCAACACTGCAACCAATGTTGCGAGAAATCTATGTTGAGCGTGCCGCTGAGAGGCTGGTGGAGTGACTACGCCGCAGTATATCCTCGATACGGATACGGTGACGCATCAACAAATGGGGCGAGAGTCCGTATTGCGGCGACTTACTTCCGTGTCACCTGATCTGGTCTTCACAACCGTTGTCACCTTGCGCGAACAAGTGAGAGGCCGGTTGGCCGCTGTCGATCAGTGTAGATGAGTTTGAGTGTTTGCGGGCGTCCGCCGCGCTGGCGAACGCTGCAATCGCCTCGCCTCTGCCGGCCGATCTGCTGCGGCGGCAAGAGGCGCTGCCACGGTAACACGGGGACATGAGGACACGGCGAGGCTGTTGACCGCGGGGCGGCGATGGCCTCGCTTGGTTTTGGGGGACTGACGCGGGGCGCGACGCGCGATTGACCAACCGGGTTGAGGTAGCTATAATGGAGCCGGTGAATTGGATCGGCAGACAGAGCAGCCATCTCGTTGCGCGAGGTACACCGTGACCCTTTTGACTCGTGTGCAAATCGAAGATGCGTTGAAACGGCTCGGCATTCTGGCGCTGCAACATGGCGAATCCGTAGAGTTGCTGGCTGTGGGCGGTGTTGTGATGATGCTGGCATATGACGCTCGCCCATCCACCCATGACGTGGATGCGATCGTGTTGCAGCCGGCGTTGACGCGTCTCGTGCGTGAGCTGGCCGCACAAATCGCCAGAGAGCTTGATTGGCCTGTTGATTGGCTGAACGATGGCGCTAAAGGCTTCATGATGGGAGTGAGCGACGGCGGCGTGATCTATGCTGCGCCGGGGATCGTTGTGCGTCACCCATTGCCAGCACAGATGCTGGCGATGAAGCTTGCGGCCTGGCGAGATGATGTAGACATTCAGGATGCAATCCGTTTGCTACGAGAATTGGTTGGTGGGCGCAGTGGCGATCAGGAAGTGTCCTGGGCTATGATAGAGCCGTTCGTGGTACCCAGCCAGGCGCTGAAGGCGCGCTATGCATTTCTTGATCTTTGGGAGTCCATCTATGGCAACAATTGAGCAGATTTCTGCGGCAATCCTGCGCGACGACAGCTTGTTGACGCGCGCGCTGGTTCAAGAGTTTTTGCGCAACCAGCCTGTGTTAGCGGATATCCCGCGGCCCGAGACAGATAACCCGACCTTGGTGGTGGCGGCGGCCCTTCTGGAACTCTTCGCGTTGCGTACGCAGCAATCAGCGCCAACATGGACGCGGCAAGTCGGGCCGATGGAACAGCCGCGCTATTTACTAAAATCGGCGGCTCACATGCGTCGCTTGCGCGACTTGTGTCGGGATGCTGCACCTGAGCCTTTGCGTCGCCGCCACTTGTATGCCCCTCCCGATTACCTGGCATTTGCCTGAGATCCACCCGGCATCTGGCGGCTATCGCCTTCATGCCCGCAGCGCCCTGGGGCCGCGGCACGCGCTGGCTGACGCTTGCCCCCCCGGCCCCCAATTCTGGGGGAGAGGGATGTGTTTCCCCCAGGATTGGGGGGTAGGGGGGCCGCTCACCAGGCGCGATTTCAATCGCTCGCCTG
>JAYRVN010000370.1:0-2686 GCA_041918535.1 Chloroflexota bacterium | reverse complement strand
GCGTTTCGGCCGAACGTTTGCGCGATGAATTCCTCAAGCTGCTCATGACGCCTGACCCGGTTGCCGGTCTGATACAGCTCGCCGACTGGGGCTGGCTGAGTCGGATCGCGCCCGAGTTAACCGCCTTGCGCGATGTCGCTCAGTCGCCGCCGCACCACGAACCGGTCCTGGCCCACACTTTCAGCGTGTTACGTTGGCTGATCGCGCTTGAACGAAACCTGGCCGCCCCATCCGCGCCTGACGATCCCCGACTGGAATTGGCGCAGCCAACCCTGCGCGCCTTCCAGCTCGCGTTGTCGGATCATCTTGAGCGGAGCATAGAAGGCGGGCTAACCGGCCGGCATCTATTGCGCTTGGGCGCGTTGTTCCATGACGTGGGCAAAGCGCCAACCCAAACGCGCGAGCCGGATGGACGCATTCGTTTTCTAGGGCATGAGACGGTCGGGGCGGAACTGACGGCGCGACGCCTTCGGGCGCTCAGGGTGAGCAACGAGGCCGTGCAACAAGTCAAACAGATCGTGGCCGGGCATATGCGTCCGCTACACCTGTTGACGGAAACCACGGTCAGTCGCCGGGCCATCTACCGCTTCTTCAAAACCGCCCAGCCGGCCGGTCTCGACATCGGGTTGGTGGCTCTGGCGGATCATCTGGCAACCTATGCCGCCGCCGACGAGGCGAGCTGGCCCCGGCTGGTGGCGTTGGTGGATCAACTCTATCGGCATTATTTTGAGCAGTTTGAGCAGGTGATCCGGCCGCGCCCATTGGTGGATGGACACACGTTAATCCGCGACCTGGGATTGCCGCCTGGACCGGAAATCGGCCGAATCCTCCGCCTGTTAGAAGAGGCTCAGGCCGTCGGCGACATCCATACCCCCGACGAAGCTCTCGCCCTGGCCCGCCGAATAGCCGGCTAAGACAGCGCCTGCCCCTCAGGTCGCTTCAGATTCCCCCTTCTCCACCGATTCGGCCGGCGCCTCGGCCTTCTCCACCGATTCGGCCGGCGCCTCAGCCTTCTCGCCGGTCGGCGCCGGGGTACTCCTTCGCTTGGGGCCGGGCGCGTCAGCAAAATGAAAAGCGGGCTGAAACTCCACAAACTCGCCCGTCGTCACATAAATCACCCGCTCGGCAATATTCACCGCCCGATCCCCGATGCGCTCCAAATTGTGCCCAATCCATAACAAATAAGTCGCCCGCCGAAAGTGGGCGTGTTGGGCGGCGACCGTGACCGTCACGTCAAACAAATCACGGTAATTCTTATCCAGCTTATTATCTTTGCCTGCCGAAGTCTGCGCGATGCTGGTGGCGCGGTTGATATAAGCGTCTATGCTGGTCTTGAGCATCTTCCGCGCCCGTTTAGCCATCTTCGGCAGCTTGAATAGCGAGTCCATCGGCTCTTCCTCGCCCAACCGCTCCGCCAATCGGGCAATGCCGGCCGCGTGATCGCCCATCCGCTCCAGTTCCACCGCAATGTGAATAGTTCCCACCACAAAGCGCAAATCCCCCGCCATCGGCTGTTGAGTCGCCAAAATGTTCATGCTGTCCGTTTCAACTTTGTACCGCAGACGATTGATCTCGGCATCCCCGGCAACAACCTGCTGCGCCTTAGCCAGATCGCGCTCAGCCAGGGCTTGCATCGCCTGATCAATCGCCTGATCGACGCGGCTACTCATTTCCACAATTGTCTCCCGCAACTCTCCCATCTCTTTATCAAGCAACGAACGCATGTGCAGCGGCATCTTCTTCCTCCTCTCGGCGGATTAGCTTAAGCGCGGCTGGAAACACAGCTCGCCCTGGCCGATCAGCCCGTTCTATCCGTGGCCTCATTGGCGGCGTCGCCGGCCTGCGCATCGAACGCCTCGCGCAAAGTGCGGTAATCCGCCGGCGACAAAGGCTGGCCGGCGTTTTGTTTGAGAAATCCCCTGAGCTTTTTTACATGCACGACAGGCAAGATGGGGTCTTGAATATCTAATTCCACCCCCGGATTGGTGAAGACGATCACCACGCCGGTGGGCACTTCCTCAAGCTGTGGCGTCTTCTTCTTAAGAAACTGCGCCAGGGCGTTGAGTTGCTGGACAGCGTCCCGGCTGGGATTGCCCAAGCTCTCTTGCCCGAAGAAACGGCGCAGCCCCAGGCCCTTCTGTTTCCAGCGGTCGCCTTGCGCGTTGATCTTGCCGCCCTGGTACTTGACGACCAGGATGATCGGGCCGGCCGACGTCAGCAGCACATGCGGCGCCGGCAAAGCATAATGATAAAGCCGCCCCCTCACACCGGCTTTTTTGATTTCCTCATCCAATTGCTGGTCAGGTCGGGGTGTGCGCACATACCGGTGATCCAAATAGACCGCCACCTGCGAGAGAATCCAGCCCACCAATAACGCCAGCAATTCCAAAGTAAACCATTGGGGGTCGGCGCGAAAGGCCAGGATCATGCCAACCAGAAGCACGCCCAACCCGACGAAGCGCACGATATGACTAATCAGGCGCAGACGCGCAATACGTTGGTCATCACGAATAATTTCTAGCATAAGGTTCGTTTATCTCCCCTCAATATCCGCTGGGGCATCAGGGCGCATATTTGCGCAAAACCAAGACCGCATTCTGCCCACCCAGGCCGAAAGAGTTGCTCATGGCAACCTCAATGGCGGCACGGCGTGGAGCGTTCGGTATATAGTCCAGGTCGCACTCCG
>JAYRVN010000369.1:0-4451 GCA_041918535.1 Chloroflexota bacterium | reverse complement strand
TTGCCTGATTTGCCGCCTGAAGACCCGGCCTCCACAGGGGTTATTATCCAGGAGTGCGCCATGCCCGCCGTTTTCTTAACAGGATTTCCCGGATTTCTCGGTTCCGCATTGGTTGAGCGCCTGCTCGACCGCTACCCCACCAACACCACCCTGGATTGCCTGATCCAGGCCAAGTTCCGCCCATTAGCCGAGCAGCATGTGGAAAACATCGAAAGCGCCGATCCCAAACGCGTCGGGCGTATCCGCTTGTTCGACGGGGATATCACGATCCCAGGACTGGGTTTGGGCGAGCGTTATGCTGAGTTGCAACAAGAGACGGTGGAAATTTACCATCTAGCGGCGGTCTATGACCTGGGAGTCAAGCGCGATCTGGCGCTGCGCGTTAACGTGGACGGCACCCATTATGTGCTGGAATTTGCCCTGGGCTGCCCCAACCTCAAGCGCTTTCAATACGTCAGCACATGCTACGTCAGCGGCCATTACACAGGGATATTCTCAGAGAACGATCTGGCCAAGGGGCAAGACTTTAACAACTATTACGAAGAGACCAAATATCTGGCGGAGGTAGAGGTTCAGGATAAGATGCGGCGTGGCTTGCCCACAACAATTTATCGCCCGGCTATCGTGGTGGGAGACAGCCAGACCGGCGCTACACAAAAGTATGATGGGGCGTATTATTTTCTGCAATTACTGGCGCGTCAGCGCCGGATCGCGTTTATCCCGACGGTAGGCCACTTGAGATATGAGTTCAATGTTGTCCCACGCGACTATGTGATTGATGCGTTGACCTATCTCAGCGGACTGGAGGTATCGGTCAACCAGGTCTATCACCTGAGCGACCCCGGCGCGCCGACGGTGGATGGCTTGCTAAAGATTTTCGCCCAGGCTACGGGGCGGCGGGTGGTCCGCATCCCGACGACCAAGTGGCTGGCCAAGAACACGGTCAAGTATGTGCCGGGGGCGCAAAAGCTGCTAAAGGTGGAGCCGGAAGGTATTGATTACTATTTGCATCCGACGCTGTACACCTGTGAAAACACCTTGCGCGATCTCAAGGGCAGTGGCATCGCGTGTCCGCCGCTGGCGCTATACGCGGACAAATTAGTGGCTTTTTACCAGGCGCACCCGGAGATTACCCCGGCGGCGATGGTGTAAGGGCCTCAAAACGCCGGGAGCCGGGGAATGACGACAAACAAATCAGCTTTAAGCGAATCTTCCGCCCGCTATACCGGGGCCGAAGAGTTGTGGCATAGCCTTACGCATGGGCTTGGGGCGGCGCTGAGCGTGGCGGCGTTGACGGTGTTGGTGAATTTGGCGGTGAAATATGGGGATGTGTGGCAGGTGGTGTCGTTTGCCGTCTACGGCAGCTCGCTGCTCTTGCTCTACCTGGCTTCGACGCTTTATCACAGTGTTCAACAACCGCGCCTGAAGCACTTTTTTCGCGTGTGCGATCATGCGGCGATCTATTTTCTGATTGCCGGAACTTATACGCCGTTTTTGCTGATCGGTATGCGCGGGGCGTTAGGCTGGACGTTGTTGGGGGTGGTGTGGGGGTTGGCGTTATCGGGCGTGGCGTTCAAGACGGTATTTATCGGCCGATACGAGCGACTGGCTACCCTCGGCTATGTTCTCATGGGCTGGCTTAGCGTCCTGGGCTTCAAACAATTGATAGCGGCGGTCCCCCTCTCCAGCATGATCTGGCTCGGCGCGGGCGGGTTGGTTTATACATTCGGCGTAATCTTTTACGCCTGGGAAAAACTGCCCTATCACCATGTCATTTGGCATCTGTTTGTGTTGGGCGGCAGCGCCTGCCATTTCATAGCCGTGCTAACGCTGCTTTAAGCCATGGATTGGCTACTGCACATCACGTCGGAAGCGAGTTGGCAAGGGGATCGGGATTCGGCCGAAGCCTACACTCCACCCTCTTTAGACAACGAAGGCTTCATCCATTGCTCCACACCGCAGCAGATCGAACGCGTGGCCAACGCCCTTTTCAGCCGGCAACCCCAACTGCTTCTGCTCGTGATTGACCCCCGGCGGCTCAAGGCGTCGGTCGTGTATGAAGATTGCTACGCCGCCGGTGAAGCCTTCCCCCATCTTTACGGCCCGCTGAACCTGGACGCCGTGCGCGAACGCCTTCCCTGGCGACCGACCGCCGGCGGGCTTTTCAACACCCCGCCGCTGCCCGCCATAGATTGAGCCCCAAACAAAAGGCGTTGCCATGGGCAACGCCTGATATTCCGCGACTGTGCGCCGGGCGGCGCTGCATTCGAGCCTCAGTTCAAGCTCATTGTAGCCACCGGCCGGGATTGAACCGCTACATAATCCAGGAAGTCGGTGACGGTGACGATACCGACCAGCCGCGCGCCCTCTACCACCGGCACTGCGCCAAACTGGTGATCTTTGAGCAACTCCGCCGCGCGGAAGATGGGCGTGTCAGGCGTGACGGTGACCGGATTAGGGGTCATGCACGCCTTGACGGTGGATTTCTCCAACAGATCAATGCGCTTCGCCAAATCAATCTCGACGATGGTCGAATCCATAGCTAAGCGGACATCGCGGTCCGTAACAATGCCGACAAGCTTATCCTGCTCTACGACCGGCATGTGACGGCAGTTGTATTTGTTCATCAACGACAAGACATCCATCAAACTGGTGTCCGGCGACACAGTCCTCACCGGTTGGGACATCAAATTAGCGACAGTTAACATGGGCGGCTCCTTTTGAGCAATCAATAATGGACGGTCAATGTGGGTGACCCGGTAAACGACGCAAGTAAAGGTCCACAATGTCAGTGTACCCGATTGCAGCCGCGGCTCATGGTGGCGAATGTCACCATTCTCAGATGACATTTGTCGTTACTTGCCGGCGCGCGGCCGCGGCTTCTGCCTGCCTGCACCCGGCGACATAGCCCGCCTCACGGCTGAACAATTAGCGGGCCGAGGATATAACGGTCGCCGCCCACATTCCCTGTCGGGTCAGAAAGCAACAGCCGCCGCCGGCCGGTCATCTCGTATAATCCGACTTCAATCAGATATTGACCAGGGGGGATGCCCGTCAGGGAGATACGGTACGGATCGAGGTAACGCTGGCCGGGCAACCATTTAGGAAACCACAAGTGCGTCGGAGCGGTGCCGCCGAGCGGCGTGTAGTCGAGGTTGTCTATAATCGGCCGATTCCCCCAGTCAATGACATGCACAAAAACGGAATAGCTCTCTTCGGCCGGAGCCAGGCTTTGCCATTCCAGGGTGAGATGCACGCTGTCGCCCACCCGGGCCACAAGCGGCTCGCTCCAGGGCGCAAGGTGACGCCGATCCAGCCGGGCCACAGCGCTAACCAACCCGATGCGCTGCCGGAAATTTGCCAACAAATGCTGGGGGATGCCGCCGAGGGGGCGACCTTGCACCGTCAGGCGGCCCAGCGAGAGGGCCAGACCGGTATCGCGGTCGGCGCTGAGGTTGCGCCAGCCGAGGGTAACGGGATAATCGCCGGCCGGCAAGATGTGCGGCAGAGCAAAGTTGAAGGCTTCAACGATCACCTCGCCCGGCAACCATTGGTTGGAGAGCAGATGGCTGTCGGTAGTGAAGCGCAGGGTGAGGTCGCCCAAACGCAGTTCGGGGGCGTAGATGTCGGGCGTGCCTTGCGGGGCGCGCATGGCGAGAATGAAGGGGACATAAGCGCCAGGGTTGACGGGGGCAGTGGGGAGGGAGTAGGCGAGAATTTCGACGGATTCGGCCGAATCCCGCACCTCGCGCAACTCCGGTGGCAGCGTTTCATCCCCCGGCTCCACCACCTGATAAAACGGCCCCCGTGGGCGCAAACGAAACCCGGCGTCCACAATCTCCCGCCGAAAGCCGTTCAAATATACCGGACCGCCCGGCAACTGTTCAAACACGTGCGTCACCCAGGGCTTGTCCGCCGATACAAAGAGCGGGCGCACATCCGCCGCCGCCGGCCACCGCCCCTCCACCAGCCGCGCATACCACAACGGCGTCATGTGTTCCCAATCATTCAGCAAAGCCGCTCCCTCGCCGGCGCCGGCAAAAAACGTGAGGACGGCCTGAATATAGTCGGCCCCTTCGCGGTCACGGCGCAAAGAGATAGACGGCCCGTTGCGCGCCGCCTGTAGCCCCGGCCCCAACAGCGTCAGCCCGACCAACACCAGGCTGGCCGCCAGGCGCCCGCCTGACCGACGGGCCAGGCAGGCTTGCAACACACCGCCCAGCCCTAGAGCCGCCAAAAGTCCCACCAGCAGAAATGGGCCGAGCAAATAGGCCATGACATCCTGGACGGTATTGATGACGAAGGCGTAGAGACACAGCCCGGCCCCGACATAGAGCCAAAGCAACGGCCGGCGGTATGGGGCGCGGGCCAGCCAGACGAGACCGAGCAGGGCCAGCAGAATGACCGGCAGGCTGTACTGCAGACGCAGTAACGACCAGAAAACCAGGGCG
>JAYRVN010000368.1:0-3276 GCA_041918535.1 Chloroflexota bacterium | reverse complement strand
AGAATGTTCCATGGAAAGTTTGCAAACCATCCCGGTCGGCGTGGTCTATGTTATGAGACGCGCTAACCGGGTTAAAGTCACTATTGCCGGACAATTTGGCGTCGCCGACTAGCGGAATGGCGGCAGCCAGTTGCCGTGGGCGCTGATCAAGTCATCTACCAGTTGCCAAATTTGATCCAGGTCTAATTCGGCCGAAACATGGGGGTCAAGCATCGCTGCATGATAAACATGCTCGCGCCGGCCCGTCAGAGCCGCCTCGACCGTCAGGGCTTGCACATTGACATTGGTTTGAATCAGGGCGGCCAATTGCGGCGGCAACGCGCCGATGCGCGTCGGCTGAATGCCGTTTTTGTCCACCAGGCAAGGGACTTCGACACAGCAACCGGCCGGCAAATTGTCAATCAAGCCGGTGTTTGGCACGTTGCCATACACCACACGCGGCTGCCCGGTTTCTAAACTGTGAATGATCAGCGACCCGTACTCCACACTGGGCGCTACGGCAAAGAGCGGGTTATTGAAGTTGCCGGCGGCTAATTCGTCGCGCATAAATTCCCAAAAGATGATTTGCGCCTCGCAACGTCGGATATATTCATCCAACGGGATGTTGAACCGTTCAATCAGGTCCGGCCGGTCGCGCTTGATATACCAGGGCACATATTCGCTGAAATGCTCGCTGGATTCCGTGACAAAATAACCCAGGCGTTGGAAGATGTCATAGCGCACCCGGTTGTGAGCCGGCACGCGACCTTCGGCGATCACCTGGCGGATGCGCGGGTAGAGGTCTTCCCCGTCGCGCTCAAATTTCAGGTAAAACGCCATGTGGTTGATGCCGGCTACCAGGTAATTGATCTGGCTGATGGGTATGCCGATGTCGTCGGCCAATTCTTGCGCTGTGTGGGGCACGCTGTGGCACAGACCGATGGTGGTGATAGGTGTAGCGCGACTGATGGCCCAACAGTTCATAGCCATCGGATTGACATATTGCAGATGCACAACATCGGGGCAGAGGGTTTCCATCTCACGGGATAGCTCCAGGAAGACGGGGATGGTGCGCAAGGCGCGCATGATCCCGCCGATGCCTAAGGTATCGGCGATGGTCTGGCGCAGTCCGACCTTCTTGGGCACTTCGAAATCAACGACCGTGCCAGGTTTGTAGCCGGCAATCTGGAACATGCTGACGACATAGTTCGCGCCGTCTAGGGCGGCGCGACGGTCGAGGGTGGCTTGAATGGGTGGTGAGACGCGCAGGGATTGGGCGACGTATTGGGCGACGCCCAACGATTCCTGCAATCGCCGGGCGTCAATATCGTGTAGCCATATGTCCGAATGGGCCAATTCGGGCAGTCGCAGGATGTCGCCCAGAAGGTTTTTGGTGAAAACAGTGCTGCCGGCGCCGATGAAAGCAATTTTAGGCATAGTGATTGCCTGGAACTGAGGCTCGAAGCCCGGGTTAATAGGGCCCCGGCTGCGCAAGGCTTTCAGGCTACCGTTAAGGCCGGAATGGCTGAGAGTGCGCGTGTCGGGTGCGCCAAGTTATGAGGATAAGTATAACGCGAAGAGGGGGGAAACAGGTAGAAATTCGGCCGAAACGCCCTTTCGCGTCGGCGTGGTCAGTCATCCACCAAATATGCTACACTCCAGCCTGATGGGAGAATGAGAACCTATGCTAGAAAACCAGACGATAGCCGGCGCATTGTTTGAGATAGGGGCTGTGCGATTCGGCCGATTCACCCTCCATAGCGGCGCTATCTCCCCTATCTACCTGGATTTGCGCTTGCTTGCCTCTTACCCGGCCGTTTTGCGTCAGGTTGCCCAGGCCTACGCCGCCCTTCTTTCACCGCTCGCTTTCGACGTCCTGGCAGCTATCCCCTACGCCGGATTGCCCATCGGCACAGCCATAGCCCTGGCGATGGATCGTCCCCTGGTCTTCCCGCGCAAGCAGGCCAAGAGCTTCGGCGTCGGCAAAAGCGTCGAAGGCTGGTGGAACGTCGGCGACAGAGCGGTGATTATTGAAGACCTTGTTACCAGCGGGGATAGCGTTTTGGAAGGTATCGCCGTGCTGGAGGCAGCCGGCCTACAAGTCCGCGATGTCGTCGTCCTGATCGACCGCCAGCAAGGCGGGCAGGCAGCCCTGGCCGCCCGGGGCTACCGTTTACACGCGGTCATGACGCTGACTCAGCTCTTGAGCGAATTGGAGGAACAAGGGCGCATCACGCCGGAACAACGCCGGCAGGTCCTGCAGGCGCTGTCGCTCTAATCGCACGTCGCCAATCAGGACTTTTGGGGCGGCGGCGGCGTATCCGGTGGCACAGCCTTGGCCAGGGAACGCTCTTCTTCGGCTTCAACATGACTTTGCAAATGGAACGGCACATTGGTGATGGCTACACCCTCCAGGTGGCGAAACGCGAGCTGGAAGGCCAGTGTGCTGTTGCGATGCAGGGCTTGTTCCCAAAAGTTCTCGGTGGTCAAACCGCCAATGACCAGATGAATATACCCATCCGGTGTTTCCTGCCGTATTTGACTGACATACTCCAAGAGAGGTTCTGTCAGACTACGATAAGGCGAGGGCAAGATCACGAGCGGTTGATCGCCCATGCGCGCTTGCCATTTGCGCTGTAAATCGGCTGTGCGCGCCTCGTCAATGCTGATATGTACGCCCTTCCAGGGGACGTCGGTAGACATGACGAAGTTGATGGCGCGGATGGCCGAGGCGTGCAGATTGTCAATTAAGACAAGGGTGCATAATGGGCGCGCCCCAATTACGCGCGTTTCACCTTGCAGGCTTAGTTGGCGCGCTACCGATTGATAATGGTGGTGAATGCGAAAAAAGATATAGACCAACGAGGGGGTTAGAACAATCGTGATCCAGGCCCCGCCGCTAAATTTCGTGATAGCGAACACCAGGGTGACGACACAGGTGACAATTGCGCCGGTGGCGTTGATGATTTGTTTGATTCGCCAATAAGGATCATAGCGAAGAACAGACGCATTGATGGCGATCGCGTCACCCGGTTTCAATTTGGAGATTTTCTGCCAGCGCACCACCATTCCCACCTGGGATAGGGTAAAGCTCAAGAAGACGCCGATAGCATAGAGTGGGATCAAGGCTGTGACTGAGGCCTTGAAAACAAGGATCAGTAGCGAGGCCACGCCGGCCAATCCCACGACGCCCCAGGAGAAGACCAGACGACTGCCGCGAAAGGTAAGTTGACGCGGCAGGAAACCGTCTCCGGCATGGAGGGCGGCCAACCGGGGAAAGTCGGCGAAGCTGGTGTT
>JAYRVN010000367.1:0-8099 GCA_041918535.1 Chloroflexota bacterium | reverse complement strand
GGCGCGGGCAAGTCCACCCTTTTCAAAGTGCTGGTCGGGCTGTTGCCCTTGAGGGATGGGCGCGTTTTCATCCATGGACACCCTCTGGGACGGCACAAGGATTGTGTGGCCTATATTCCACAGCGCGAAGAGGTGGATTGGCGTTTTCCGGTGACGGTGGCCGATGTGGTGATGATGGGGCGTTACAATCGGCAGGGGTGGTTCGGCCGAATTTCTTCTCAAGATCGCGCCGTGGTTAACCGCTGCCTGGAACAAATGGGCATCGCCGACATCTCTCGCCAACCCATCGGCGACCTCTCCGGTGGACAGCAACAACGTGTCTTCCTGGCCCGCGCCCTGGCGCAGGAACCCCACATTCTGCTGATGGACGAACCGTTCACCGGCGTTGACGCGGCTACTCAGGCCACCACCCTGGCGCTCATTGAGCAACTCAAGACCCACCAAGTAACCGTGATGGTCTCCACACACGACCTGAATATGGCAGCCCAACGCTTTGAGCAGGTGCTTCTGCTCAATCGCCGCCTGATCGCCTATGGCCCGGCGCGGCAAGTTCTCTCCGCCCAAACCATCCAGCAAGCCTTTGGCGGGCGCGCCTGGCTCATGGACGGGTTGGCGCTGATTGACGATTGCTGCCCGCCGGATTAGGGCATTCCTTATGGACTGGCTCACGCAACCCCTCGCCTACGGCTTCATGCAGCGCGGACTGGCCGCCGCCGTCATCGTCGGCGTCCTCTGCGCTGTTGTCGGTTGTTATGTGGTCTTGCGCGGCATGGCCTTCCTGGGCGACGCCCTGGCCCACGCCATCTTGCCCGGCGTTGCCATCGCTTATTTGGTGCAGGGCAATCTCACCGTCGGGGCGCTCATCGCGGCCATTAGCGTGGCGCTACTGATTGGCTTCTTTTCGCGCCAGGGCATGGTGCGCGAGGACACCGCCATCGGCATTCTGTTTGCGGCGGCGCTCTCGCTAGGCGTAGCGCTAATCAGCAGCCTGCGCACCTATGCGGTAGATCTGAGCCATATTTTGTTCGGCAACGTCTTGGGGGTATCGACGACCGACTTATGGCTGGCCGGCGGTTTGGCGCTGTTCGTCCTGGCAACGGTGTTTATCTTGTATAAGCCCTTCCTGGTTATTTCATTTGACCCGGTGCTGGCTGCCACCTTGCGCTGGCCGGCGGAGTGGTTGCGCCAAACACTGCTGGTGCTGCTGGCCCTGACTATTGTCGTCTCTTTGCAGACGGTGGGCGTTGGGTTGGTGGCGGCGCTGTTGGTGACGCCGGCGGCCACGGCCTATCTGCTCACGCGACGGCTGACAATAATGATGCTGCTGGCGGCTTTGCTTGGTGCGTTTTCGAGTGTTGTGGGGTTGTATGCTAGTTACTACACGAATATTGCTTCCGGGGCCGCCATCGTGCTGACGGCAACGGTGGTGTTCATCCTGGTTTTCCTGGCCGCGCCGCCGCGCGGGTTGGTGTGGCAATGGTGGCGGCGGTTTCGGCCGAAATAACTCCCCGATTTTGCCTTGCCTAACCGCTTCACAAACGCCTTCAATTCCATTAGAATGTGATTAGCAGGCAGGCCATCGCGTCCGCTCCAGGGACCAGGCCGGCCTTGTGCTTTCTCACATGGCCGAGTGCCCCGACGGACGTGCGCGTGAAACGGCCGGAGACGCCTTCCTCACGCCCGCGCATCAGCCTGTTTCACGCATCACCTCCTGTCTGCTCAGGAGCTACCTCATGCCCGCGATTCTCGAAGTTGATAATCTGGTCAAAAAATATGGCGATCACGAAGTCGTCAAAGGGGTCTCTTTCAGCGTAGAGGAAGGTGAAGTGTTCGGCTTGTTAGGCCCCAATGGGGCCGGCAAGACACAAACCATTTCCATGCTGACGGGCGTCGTTGAGCCTACCAGCGGCACAGCGCGCATCGGCGGCTATGACATTCGCCGACAGATGGGGGCGGTGAAAAAGATTAACGGCCTGGTGCCGCAAGACCTGGCCCTCTATCCCACTCTAAGTGCGCGGGCGAATTTGAACTTTTTCGGCCGAATTTATGGCTTGCACGGTCAGGCGCTCAAAGAACGCGTCGAAGACGTGTTACGCATTGTCTCCCTGACCGACCGGGCGGATGACATCGTAGACACCTTCTCCGGCGGCATGAAACGACGCGTTAATATCGCCGCCGGCCTGGTGCATCAGCCCCGCCTGCTGTTTCTGGACGAACCCACCGTCGGCGTTGATCCCCAGAGCCGCAACCACATCTTCGAGAGCGTCTTGCGCCTCAACCGCGAACGCAACATGAGCATCATTTACACCAGTCACTACATGGAAGAGGTGGAATTGCTGTGCAACCGGGTGGCGATCATTGACCAGGGGAGCATCATCGCTTTGGACAGTATCAAAAACCTCATCGCTACGCTAGGCGGCGGCGTGATTCAAGTCGGTCTGACGCAGGCGGATGAGAGTCTGATGGCCGGTCTGAGCAGCCTGCCGACCGTGCAAGAAGCCGTCCTGCTGCCAAGCGCCTCGGGCGCCACGACCGCGGAGCACGCCTCCGGGGCTGTGGTCAAGATCGTGGCCAGACATAGCCAGGAGGCGGTGGTGCATGTGATTGACCACCTGAATACGCGCGGCATTCGCCTGACATCATTGGAAATCCTGGAGCCGAATCTGGAAAGCGTCTTCTTGCACTTGACGGGCAAGAAGTTGCGGGAGTGAGGAGATAGCCATGCAAGCGCTTACTATCGCCTGGAAAGATTTGGTCATCTTCTTCAAGGATCGCGGCGTCTGGCTGCAACTGTTCCTGCTGCCGTTGCTGTTTATTGTCATTTTCAGCGGCGCGCTCAGCGCCGTGGGGCAAGGTGATGAGCCGGCCGATACGCGCATCCCGCTGCCGGTGGTGAACCTGGACGGCGGCCCGGCGGCGCAAACGTTGTTAGATGGGCTGGAGCGTCAGCAAGAGGTGCGCCTGGAACCGTATGCCACGCTGGCTGAGGCCCAAGCGCTGCTGGCGGAAGGGAAGATCGGGTGGTTGTTGGTAATTTCGGCCGATTTTTCCGCCCATCTCCAGGCCAACCAACCCACCACCCTGCGCCTGATCAACCACCCCGAAGCCAATGCCCAACGCGCTGAAACCGTCCGTCTGGCTGTCGAAAACGTCACCCGCAATATGGCGCTGGAAAACCAAATCCTGATCAGCCTGCAACAAATGAGCGACATGCTGGCCGACGCCCCGCCGGAATACCAGGAAGCCTTTAGTTTTGAGCGCGTCTCCGCTCAGGCGCGCAGCCAATTCGAGCAGTCCCAAGACCGCCCCCTGGTCAGTGTGCGGCAAACGACGCCAGCTACCGGCGGTGAAAACGCCGAAGCCGCCAATTCCAACCAGTCGGCCGTGCCCGGCTTCACCATTCTCTTTGTCTTCCTGGCCGCGCAAGCCACTGCCCGCTCCATCTATGACGAAAAGAAAGTCGGCTCCTTTCGCCGCCTGCTGGCTTCCCCGCTGAGCAAAGCCGCCTTGCTGGCCGGCAAAGTCTTGCCCAACTTCCTGACGGCGGTCATTCAGATGATCGTCATCTTCACCTTTAGCAGCCTGGGGCTACGCTGGCTGGGTTTGGCATCCATCTCGCTGGGGCGCGACCCGCTGGCGCTGGCGCTCGGTGTCGTGTGCATCGCCCTTTGCTCCAGCTCGCTAGGCCTGGTCATCGCCGCCCTGGCCCACACGGAAAATCAGATCGGCGGCGTCAGCAGCTTGTTGCTGTGGGTGCTGGCTATCGTCGGCGGCGCGATTATCCCAAGCTTTGCGCTGGAAATGTTCCTGGGACCGTTGCCGCGCCTTACGCCCCACTATTGGGCTATTCGCGTCCTGGAAAACCTGCTGCTGCGGGGCCAGAACCTGGCCGGCGTTAGCATCGAACTGGCCGCTCTGCTCGGCTTCACGGCTTTGTTCTTCGTCATCGGCTTGTGGCGCTTTGATTTCAACGCATAGGGGGCCGCCATGCAGACGCTTGGATATCTATTTTCTATTGCCTGGAAAGAGTTACAACTCATTGCGAAAGATCGTGGCGCGCTGGGTGTCTACTTCCTGTTGCCGGTGCTGCTCGGCTCACTCATCGCCGCGCCCAACCTCATGGCGGCGCGCAATCAGGCTGAGACGAACATCTCGCTAGATGTGACACTCGTCAACCTGGATACGGGAGCTTTTGGCGTCGAGGTCGCCCGGGCCTTGAACGGCATCGAAGTCTTGCGCCTGACCACGGCAACCGACGCGGCCGCCGCCGAAGAACCGGTCAGCCAGGGGAAAGCGACGGCGGCGATCATCATCCCGGCCGACTTCACCGATCGCATCAACGCTTATGAACCGACGGCCATTGAAGTCATCGCGGATTCGGCCGAACCGGAAGCGGCCGGCATCGTTACCGGCATCATCCAAGAAGTGGTGGGCGAAGTCACCATCTGGGGCGAGGTGCAATATGGCGTGCGCACCATCTTGGACAACTCCAATCTGCTCAGCGACGCCACGCCCCAGCAACGGCGTGCTCTGGAAGCGCAGAACATGGGCGTGATCATGACCCGGCTGGCAGAAGCGCGCCGCAACCCGTTGATCAATGTCCGCAGCGAAGACCTGGCCGGTGTCTCTGCCGTTGGCGGGATACGCGGCTATTTGGCCTATGTCTTTCCAGCTTTCACCGTCATGTTCGTCTTTTTCATCGTCGGCAGCGCCGCGTCGTCACTATTGCGCGAGCGCGAGACCGGCGTGTTGCGGCGACTAACGGCAGCGCCGATCCCCCGCGGGGCGATCATCACCGGCAAGATGCTGGCCTATATGCTCATCCCCTGTCTACAAGTCGTGTTACTTTTCAGCCTGGGACACTTTGCCTTTGAAATCCCGTTGGGCAATTCCCCCCTGGCGCTGGTTGTCTTAACCCTGGCGCTGGCTTTTACGGCCACGGCGCTGGCGATGCTGTTAGCCGCCTTGGTGCGCACGGCCCAACAGGCCGACAGTCTGGGGACCATCATAGGCTTCGTCCTGGCCGGCGTCAGCGGGGCCATACCGGCTTCGAATGCCCTGCGGTTTTTCGAGTCGGAGGGAGTGATGGGCACGTTGTCGCGCCTGACGCCGCACGGTCAGGCGCTCAACGCTTTTCTACGGGTGATGACGGGCGGGGCGACGCTGGCTGATGTGTGGCCGCACGCGCTCATCATCGTGAGCATGGGGCTGGCCTTTTACGCGCTGGCGCGCTGGCGCTTCCGCTTTCAGGTCTGACGGAAGCCCGGTCGGGCGCCGGATTGAGCCGGCAGCCCGACCCGGCTAGGGCAAAGATTTGCAGACCTTGGGATCACCGGAGCTCAGGCGGTGAATGTCGCGCCCGGTCTCCTGGAGGCAATAGTTGTAACACGCTTGCGCCGCCGCCTGGCTGGGGAAGTCGCGACAATCATAGGCATTTTTAGCGCAGGTAACGCAGCCTGCCGGCGCGCCGCGTTGGGCGGCTACGCCCCATAGACCACGGCCGGCGTTTTGGGCTTCCTCTTGCAGGGACAAAAAGTTGGCTTGTTCGGCCACATCGGGCGGGAAGGAGACGATTCGGCCGAATCCTTGCCTGATCAACTCAGCATTGACAAACACCCCGTCTTCCCGATACACATAGCGCAACCAGCGCCCGTACTCATCCACATCGGAAACATCTTGCACCAGGATCACCGTCTGGTCGCCAACCAGACTCTCATTGGCCGCCTTGGCCTCGGCGTAAAATGGCTCTTCGCGCTCCGGCGTGTCCACGCCGATATAGCGCACGGTCACAGACTGGTTATCCACGCGCACGGTAATCGTGTCGCCGTCAATCACGCTCAGCACATCGGCGTAAAGACCGCTAGGCACTTCACCTACCTCAAAGCCGCCGGAGGAAAGATCGGGCGTGTCAAAGGCGCTGCTGGGAAATTCCTGGACTTCAAAGCCGTTATCGCCGACCACACTGCCCGCCGCTGGTTCCAGCGTAAGCATTATGTCCGGCCCATTCGCCGGCTCCGGCGGCAAAAGCAGGCCGCTACAACCCATCAGCCCCAAGCCTAGCGCAGCCAACCAAAATGTCGTAGGTAATCGCATAGCGCCACCTCATCAAGATGTGTTGTAATAATAACCGCTAGTTGACCGCGCATCAATCGACGGGTTAAGAACAAATGGTTTTGAAACACGAGTTGCCGCCTTTGAGCTATCTGCCCACTAGATTATAATGGTTGCGTAGCGATAGGTTGCAGAAGGGCCTCGCTCAAGCGACTGACCAGGCCAGGTGTAACCAAATGAAACCAACGCGGAGTGGCGGAGATATTTTCATCGTAGATAACAGCGACGACGATTGGAAAGTCGTCCAATACTTGCGCGACTGGACAGAGATCGCCTACCAATTCGACATTGCCACCGGCTATCTTGAAATCGGGTCCTTGCTGGCTCTCGACGGTCAGTGGCAGAAACTAGACCGAATTCGCATCCTCATGGGAGATGAGGTTTCCTACAGGACCAAACGCGCCTTTGCCGAGGGACTGCAAAAAGCAACGCAACGCCTAGATGCCAGTCTGGAAAGCGAGAAGGCACAAAATGATTTTCTCACCGGCGCTCCCGCTATTATGGAGGCTATTCGCTCTGGGAAAATCCAGTGCCGTGTCTACCGACGCGACAAATTCCATGCGAAATGTTACCTTACCCACGGCCGCGCCGCTGTCATTGGTTCTTTTGCCTTAGTAGGCTCCTCCAACTTCACCTTTCCCGGCCTCAGCGAAAACATCGAACTGAACGTGCAAATTCGCGGCAATGACGTGCAGTTGCTACAAGAATGGTATGAACGCCACTGGCAGGACGCCGAAGACATCACCGCCGACATCCTGCGTACTCTGGAGCGACATACCACGCCGCGCACGCCCTTTGAAATCTGGTTTAAGGCGCTGGACGAGTATTTCCGCGGCCGCGAATTGGAACCGGATGCCTGGGATGAGCAAAAGTCGCGTGTCTTTCCCCGGCTCGACAAATACCAGCAAGACGCTTATCGTAATCTACTCGTCCTTGCCGGCCGTCACGCTGGCGCGTTCTTGTGTGATGGCGTTGGGTTAGGCAAAACCTTTGTTGGCCTGATGCTCATTGAGCGCCTGGTTTTTAAAGACGCCAAGCAGGTTGTCTTGTTTGCCCCCAAAGCCGTGCGCGAAGATGTGTGGGAACGGGATCTGCAAAAGTATCTGCCGGAAGTATTTAGCGGCTTTGTCAATCTGGTCGTCTACAACCACACGGATCTCCAGCGACGGGGCAAATGGCCGCGCGAAATGGCCCTGACCCTGCAACAGGCTGACGCGGTAATCATTGATGAAGCCCATCATTTCCGCAACGCAGGCATCAAAGGAGAAGGGGTCAAACGCCCCTCGCGCTACCGAAAACTTCAGGAATATCTTCAGTCCGGGCGGCCCAAGCAGGTTTTTATGCTGACGGCGACACCGGTAAACAACTCTGTTCACGACTTTCGTCACATGCTTGAGTTGTTTACCGCTGGAGATGAGGGCTACTTCGCGCATGGCGCGCGCAATTTGGGCATCCACAACCTGCGGGCGCACTTTGTGCAGTTGGAAAAGCGTATTCTCGGCGGCCCTATCCCAACCGGCGAACCGTTGTCCTTAAGCCTGGAAACACAAGCCCTGGTTACCGCCGAAAAGACACTGCGGACGGACCCCGTCTTTGACGCATTGGTGGTGCAGCGCAGCCGCGCCTACGTTAAGCAAAGTCAGTTACAACAAGGGGCATCAACCGTTCTATTCCCACAACGCCAACCGCCCCAGGTAGCCGCTTATGATTTGCGCAAGACCTATGGCGCTCTGCTAGAAAGCGTGCGCAAGGCGTTTTACAAAGAGCGCCCGCTGTTTGTCCTGGGCATTTATTACCCCCTAGCCTATTGGCAAGGGCCAAAAGATCACCCCGCCTTAAAATCGTTCGATGCGGGACGGCAAATGCAGGTCGTCACCCTCATTCGCACCCTGTTCTTGAAACGCTTTGAAAGTTCAGCCCGCGCCTTTGAGGGCTCTTGCTGGCGGCTGCTGCAAAAGCTGCTGGCCTGGGTGACGGTTCATGCTGTC
>JAYRVN010000366.1:0-7516 GCA_041918535.1 Chloroflexota bacterium | reverse complement strand
TAGAACTGGCTTCCACTACATCCGCCAGATGCACCAGGGCGGTCTCACGCGAGCGCGGGCGCGGCCCGGCATAACGGAAGCGTCGGATGTCCACAGCGTTCTCATCGCCGTCGGCTTGCTCCACCGCTTTGCGATAGAAGGCCCACACGACCCGATCCCCCTGATGTTCGGCGATGAAGTCTTGAATCCGGCGGGGCAAGCGGTAACGGCGCACGAGCCGTAATCCATCCTGAACATGGTTGTGGATGATAGCAACGCTGGCATAGGGGTCCAGATCGTCATGGGCATTGACATCGGGCGGCTGGTTTTCGCTGAAAAACGGCGGGCGCACTATTTTGCCAACATCATGGTAAAAAGCGCCCACCCGAACCAGCAAGCTGCGCGCGCCGATGCGTTGCGCCGCCTGTTCAGCCATGTTGGCGACCATGATGCTGTGGTGATAGGTTCCCGGCGCCTGGCGCAATAACTCTTGCAGCAAGGGATGGTCAAAACGTCCCAGGTCTTGCAATTGAAAAATGGTGACGATACCAAAGACGTTGCCCACCAGGAAAAATAGCAGCAGGCTCAGGCTGGCAGCGATGATACCGTTGGCTAAACCCAGGCCGGCCAGCACAGCCAATTCGCGGAGGTCCGTTTGCGGCCCGGTGTTGAATATGGCGATGACCACCAGATTGCCGACTGCCGTCAACAAGCCGGCCCGGAAGTAGGCGCTCAATCGGTCGGTTTCCTGCAAGAAAAAGATGCCGATGAGACTGCCGACTGCCACATAGAAAGTCATCTCCAGGGACAAATCGGCGACATAGCCTGCCAGACCGCCTAAAACCAAAGCAAAGAGCGCCGCCAGTCGAAATTCGTACAATACCGTCATGACCATCGCCAAACCGGCGGCCGGGAACAGATAGCCCATCCATCCGCGCCGCGCCAGCAGGAGTTGGATGCCTAGCGCGCCAAGAATTAACAAGACGGCCAAAAGGAGCAAATGGCGCGTTTCATAGGCGTAGGATGGCTGGTAACGCCCCCAATAAAGCAAAACGGCGGTCACAATGAGCGCGACAATGACGCCTAATCGGCCGATATCCAACCAGTTGCGTTGCTGGTTTAAGAGGCCCAGATGTTCCAGCGTCTCAATCTGTTCGGCTTTAACCGATTCCCCTGCGCCGACAATCGGCGCGCCGCGGATGATCGTCTGCAGAACCGGCTCCACTTCGGCCCGCGCCTGATTGCGCGCTTGTTGGGTGGTGGCCTCATCTAACTTCTGGTTGGGCACAATGAAGGGGGCTGACAACGCAGTGATGATGGCTTCTTGCTCTGAAGAATATTGAAAACCCATTTCGGCTTGCACCATTTTGACGGCGTCAAACGTCGCACCCTGGCGGATAGGCGCGCGCATGACTTCATCAATGATACGTAGCGTCTCTTGCTCCACCGCATCGAAGCCGTTCGTGGAGAGGGTCAGCAGCTTGGTGGCCAATTCGGCCGAAATGGGGACGATCTCAACCGCCTTCAAATACGCCTCTTTGGCGGCGACATCAGTTTGTTCGTCGGCGCGCACAACCTGGATAAAGGCGAACAGTTCGGCAGCGCGATTGGCCTGGGTTCGGCCGATATTGCGATTAGGCAGTTCATATACGTCGTCCACCCGTCCAATCGCTTGATCGCGGGCGCGCGTGGTCAACACCTCGCTGACATAGGTGATCGTACGCGGGGCAAAAATAGTCTCCGTCGCCGGTCGGCCTAACACCACATCTACAGAAGGAATGTTCACCAGATCAAACGACAGGATCAGGGTAACCACCAACGATAAACCGACGCCAAACCATCCCAGCGTCATTTCGCGCCGCCGCAACCATGTCCGGGTTCTCGCCCACCACGCTCTCACACACTCACCTGGCGGGCCGGCCTACTTTTGCAGCAACTCACGCACGATCTGGTTCACGAGTTTGCCATCGGCTTGTCCCTTGACCTGGGGCATCAGGCGGTTCAGCACCTGGCCCGCGCCACGGGAGTCTGTGACGCCTAATTCCTGAATAATGGCTTCGGCCAGGGCGCGGATGTCGTCGGCGCCGAGCATTTTGGGCAGATAGCTCTCGATGATAGACAATTCGGCCGATTCGGCCGAAACCAGATCACTGCGCCCGCCCCGACCATATTGTTCAATACTCTCGCGCCGCTGCTTCGCCTGCTTCAACAGTACCGTCATTACACCCGCATCATCCAACTTCCGCCCGGAATCCACCTCCTCTTGCTTGATAGCCGCCATCATCAAACGCAACGTATCGCGGGTATGGGTATCGCCCGTCTGCATCGCGTGCTTCAAGTCTGCCGTCATGCGCTCACGTATATCCGTCATAGCCAAACCTCCTTTTCGGATTGTAACACCCGGTCAAAAAAGGCGTCAATTCAGGCCGCGCTCTGTGCGCTCAGCCTTATCGCGCCGGACTCCCGGCCATAAGCAACAAAAAGCTCTGCCGCAGCGTGATATTGACACCACGGCAGAGCCTTGATTGTATCATAGCGCAGCGCGCCTCAACCTTAAAACGGCCGATATAGCGCCCCGCGCCATCCGTTCGCTTCAGCTAGCACACACTACAGCCCGCTAATTTGTTGTGACGGCTTCAGCCGTTTAACCGCTAAAGCGGTTACCACGCACCATTGGGCTGTTTCCACCTTGTGGCACTAGGGTGTATACCTTACCTGTACCCCTACCCAATCCAACGAAAAGTCACGCGCGGTGGCGCTAGACACATCGGTCAGACGCACCCGAAGATTGGCGTCGCTGAAATCGCCACTGCTCCACGTGCGCCCCCAAGTGTCGGTCACGCCGCCCACCAGGTAACGCGCCTCACTTGTCGCCAGCGTGCCGGTGCTCTTGGCCGCCGTCCAGGTCGCGCCGCCGTCCCAAGACAACTCCACACACACCTTTGGCGCTCCGGACGTGCTGTCCGCTTTGGCGTTCACCTGAACTTCAATCCCCTGGATCGTCGAGCCGCCGGGAATCGTGAACCCATAGTTATAGAAGCGGTGTTTATCCTTCTGGGTACTCGTGCAAGAGGTACTCACGCCATTGCCGCTGTTGTTATCCACCGCATACAGCCCGTCGTCGGCCGCCGCATTGGCCGCGTTGACTTCGTAACCGTTGTTGTCGCCCGCGTTGCTGGTCACCGCTGCCTGTGCCGTCGGACTGCGCATCCCCGTGCTGCTCGCCGTGCAATACGCCGCTTCCTTGCTGATCACGCGATAAGGACAATCCGCCTGCTGGATCAAATACAGAATAGCGCTGCGGTTACGCGCCGTCTGCGCCGGGATAATCTCGTCCCCAGGGTAGAAGCCACCCTGCCCCGATGTCTGCGGGTACATTTCAAAGGTGTAATTCATAATCCGATGGACGCCGTAAAGCCAGTCGTTGATTGTGCCGTCGGTAATGTACAGGTCGCTCGATTGCTCCGGCGTGTAGCTGTTGGTGGCTGCCATCGCCTGCCCCATTGTCGCCATCACGTTGCGATCATCTAGCGTCATATCGGCCGGAACATCGGTGTAGGTGTAACCATACGGCCACAAAATCAATTCGCTGTAGGTATGAAAATCAATCGCCACTGTGATTTGCTGTTTGCCATTGACCACGCGGCTATTGACAAAATCCCGCACCAACGCTGTCTCCGGCGCCGAGAAACCATACGCCCCCCGGTAGGTCTCACTGCTGGGCGTGCCGCTGCTGCCGCCGCAACAGCCAAAGCGATAATCCCAATTACGGTTCAAGTCGGTGCCGATGTAGCTAGAACCCTGGTTCGGCTGGCGATTCTTGCGCCAGGATTGATAGACGCCGGTGGCAATATCATACTCGCCGCCGTCCGGGTTCATGTCGAACACCATCCAGACTTCACGGCTATTGACCAAATCCGTGATCTGTTGGGTCACGCCATATTCATCCGTGAGAATTTTCAGCGTGTAGAGCGCTTGCTCCACCGTCAAATGCTCACGCGCATGTTGATGATGGGTGAACAAAACTTCCGGCTCGTTTTCGTCCACACCGACGTTATCAGATATCTTGCCTGCCCAAATCGTGCGCCCTTGGTAAGAAGCGCCCAGGCTGAACAGTGAGAAGATGGCTGAATGATCGGCAGCCGCCTGCTGGAGTTCCGCCACCATTTCTGCATAGTCGTGATAATTCGAGTCCTGCGGCGGGAAGGCCAGAATAGTCGCCTCGGCCGGCGTGGGTTCTGAAATGTCCAGGCCCAACCGGGATACAGCTTTCAATTCCTGCTCCGTTGCCTCAACCAGGATGTAATCGTGCCCGACTTCCAAGATTAGCGCGCCCGTGCCGGCGATAGCCGAGCGGGATTGCACATCAAATACATTACGGATGATATAAACCTGCGTGTGATCGACGCTAACTTCGGGTTCAGATGTGGCTGCCGACCAGGTTATGCCCAGCAGGCTCATTCCCACAACCGCCGCCAACATCCAGGAAACAAATCGCTTATTGAGTTTCATGTAGCCTCCTCTCGGCTAAAAAAGAGATGATTGGAACACCCGACCGATCAATCGGGGCCTGATCAAAAGGCCGGCCCCGGCGGATTTTTCGGCCAGGCTCTTAGTCTGTATGCCGTAACGCCACTGCTAACTAACCTTATCCTCAAGCGATCCCCGGCCACCTCCTATCCACGATAAAAGTCAATCCAGCTTATGGAGAATGAGCTGCCCATCTCACGCAACAACGCCGTCGGCAGCGTGACCTGGAAAAAACCTTGCTCCAGCGGTAAGCGCGGGGCGGATTCTTCGGACACGATATCCACATCCAACCAAAACGGATGGCGGAGCGTGAGCGTCTGTTCCTGGCTGACAGGCGTTTGCAGGCTCTCATAGGCAACACGCCCGCTGCCGCTGGCAACCGACAGGGTGAGACTGTTATCGCCATACCCCAGGCGCAGTTGTTCCAGCCCCCTCAGGTGCAGTTGCAGGATCATCGTCTCCGGCCATTCACCGCTTGTCAGCCTGACGGCGGCCTGACCGATCCCGGTTGAACTGCGCACATCGAGTGTGGCGCGACCATCCGTTGTGCTCACCGCCAGGATGTTGCCATCCCCTTTGACATCAAAGGCGAACTGGGGGACGGGCGCGCCCGAGGGCGCGGGGGCCGCGCAACCAGCCAAGACTGCCCAGGCAACTAGCCAACCCCAAGCGCCATTCACTCGCATAATCCAACCTCGCTTTGTTCCAACTTGCGTACACTCTCCATCGTTACCCTTCGAGTCTATCCGAATCGGCCGAACCCGCCCATATATCAGCAACTCATTCTCACCGATTATCAGTGAGTCACAGCCGACAGTAGGCTATAATCCGCCAGGCGTTCAGCCGCGGCGTCATGAAATTCATGCACAACTTCCCCGCAACCCATGCGGTCCGGCGCCGGCGAATTGCGGTTTAGATCGGCCTGAACTGCCCAGGAGAAGAGGATGCGTTGGGTCAAGGTTTCGGCCATATTGGTCATGCTGATTCTGGTTTACACGGTTGCCGCGTGGCTTTGGCGCTCAGCCCGTGAATCGCGCGCCCAAACCTTCCTGGCCTGGGCGCAAGGTGATAGCGCTACCCGTCAAACATTCGTCACGACACAGCGCCAACCCTGTCCCGGCTTCCCCTTCCTCTTACCGGCCGAAGGCTTCATCGGCTTACTTTACGGCGATCCGCGCGGCCCGTACTCTCGTCTACGGCCGCATCAAGGCATTGATATTTTCAGCAACAGCGAGGCAGGCGTCACCCCCGTCTATGCTGCCTACGATGGTTACATAACCAGGGAACGCGCCTGGAAAAGCAGCCTGATTCAACGCATTCCGGACGATCCGCTACAACCAGGGCGACAGATATGGCTTTATTATACCCACATGGCCGA
Source organism: Chloroflexota bacterium (assembly GCA_041918535.1). Lineage (GTDB taxonomy): Bacteria > Chloroflexota > Anaerolineae > Promineifilales > Promineifilaceae > DAOTXO01. The sequence goes on along the minus strand of JAYRVN010000366.1, from coordinate 1,629 downwards.
CGCAGCCGGCGACGATTTCATTGACGACGCGTTTCCGCCCGGCGTAACGGACCTCTTTGTCACACAAGGCACATTACTGGGCTACACCGGCAATTATAACGGTAACTCTGCGCGTCCGGTTTGGGTACACTTGCACTTCTCGATTGTGCAAGATGATGGTCGCGGACATTATTTGAATGAGTTGGATTTCAAGAATACCTTGACGCCATCGCCCTATCTGGGCTTAACGGTTGATTATGGGAAGGCAACCGACGGTGTAAGTCCATGCCTGGAACCGACCGCGATTCCAGGCATGGAAACTACACCACCACCGTCATGAGTCTACGGTTGGGCCGGTGGAGCAGCCTGAAGCATGTAGACAGTGCGTGTGATAGGGTCGGCTACAAACAATTCCCCCTGAGAATTCTCGCCGAAAGTCATGGGGCGAGTCATTAACGCGCCATGATTCGTTAGAGTCCAGCCGCCTTGTCCATCCGACGCCAAATCCGAGATCACACCGGAGCAATGGTCAGCAAAGAAGTAGCGGCCAAGCAAACTGGGGTAGTTGACACCGCGATAGACAAAACCGCCCGTGATGGAACAACCGTCGTTATGGCCGTATTCATAGATGGGAAAGGTATAGACGCCGGGGTTGGGGTCGCAGCCACTCAGGTCAAAGGGGTGGTTGCCTTCATAACAACGCCAGCCGTAGTTCTGCCCGCCGGGGTTGCCGGCCGGCTGGAAATCAACTTCCTCCCAGGAATCTTCGCCCACATCGGCGATATAGAGGTTGCCATTCAACCGATCGAAACTGAAGCGCCAGGGGTTGCGGAAGCCGTAGGCCCAAATTTCATCGGCGCCCGGCCGACCGACAAAGGGGTTGTCCGGCGGAATGGCATAGGGTGAACCTTGATCCACGTCGAGACGCAGGATTTTACCCAGCAGGCTATTGATGTTCTGCGCATTGCCGGCAGGATCGCCATTGGGGCCGCCATCGCCCATAGTGATATAGAGATAGCCATCCGGCCCGAAAGCCAAATCGCCGCCTTTGTGATTGTCAGATGGTTGGGGAACTGTCAGTAAGATCAGTTCACTGTTGGGATCGGCAATGTTGGCATTACTGGTTACACTGAAGCGCGAAACCCGGGTGCTGCCATCCAGATTGGTGTAGTGTACATAGAAGTAACCGTTAGTGGCGTAATTGGGGTGAAAGACCAGGCCCAATAGGCCCCGTTCGCCCTTCCCATTGATGCGATCCTGGATATCGAGAAACGGCTTCCGGATGAGCGAGCCGGAGGCGCGCATGATTCGGACGATGCCGGCCTTTTGAACGATGAACAGGCGGGTATCGCTGCTGACCGGTGTGGCAGCCAGATCAACCGGGTTTTTCAGGCCGGTTGCCAGAGGGACCAATGTGATCAGGCCTTGCGGGGTGGCGGGCGCTGCGCCAACTCGTTCGGCCGAAAATGTGACGCCTGTCATTACCAACAACAGTGGAAACAGAATATACCGCATCAACCAACTACGCTTCGACATGGCATCTCTCCTGAAAATGATATGGTGTCAGGGTATTTTAACTGGAACAGGCGTCACAGAAACTCGGAACCCCAACTTTTCCAAGCGTTTGACCATACGACGTTTGACCTGCTC
>JAYRVN010000365.1:0-21255 GCA_041918535.1 Chloroflexota bacterium | reverse complement strand
CGGGCCGCATTACAGCTTGTGCGACTGGTTGCTGGCGAAGAAGGTGCATTTGTGGGGGGTAGACATGGTTTCGACGGATCACCCGATGAATCTGCCGATCGGCCGATTCTTAGGACGCGGCGGACTGGAACATTGGAAGAAGGTCACCGACCGGTGCATTGCCAAGTTTGGCGAGCAGGGCGTGAAAGACCTCTTCCCCGACAGCGCCTACCAACTCACCCATAACGCCCTCTTCCCCCACGATTGTGTGCATGTCGAGAACATGGGCGGTGAGATCAGCGCGCCTGAATTGCAAAATCGTCGCCTCATGTTGGGCGCGTTCCCCTGGCTCTTCAAGGGAGGCGAGGCCGCCTTCTGCCGGGCGGTCGCTTTCCTGGAAGATTAACGCATAATCGCCCCCGCGCTTTAGGCAGGGCGTTGCTGGGAGTATCCGATGGGTGCAACACAGTTGTTCGGTCAACGCATCAAACGCAACGAAGACCCCCGCTTGCTCACCGGGCAAGCATTGTTCACCGATGATGTGCAACTGGCGGGGATGGCGCATGTAGCCTTCGTGCGCAGTCCGTATGCGCACGCGCACGTGCTGGACATTGATGTGGCGGCGACGCTAGAGCGCGAGGGGGTAGTCGCGGTCTACACGGCAGACGATTTGGGCGCTTATTGGCAGCACGGGCCGTTGTTGGTGTCACCGCCGCCAATCAAAGGGATCGTTTTCCACGAACGGACGCAAGTGCCGATGGTGAAAGACAAGGTGCGCCATCTGGGCGAGATTGTGGCGATGGTGGTGGCTGAGTCGCGCTATGTGGCTGAAGATGCCGCGGCGGACGTGCGGGTGCGCTATGAGCCGCTGCCGGCCGCAATTGACCTGGAGGCGGCAGCCGAGCCGGGTGCGCCGCGGGTGCATGATGATTTGCCGTCGAATGTGGGGGCGCACGTTGTGCAAACCAAGGGAGACTATGCGCAGGCGGCAGCGGCCGCGCATCGGATTATCCGGCGGCGTTTTGTGTACGATCGGGGGACGGCGGCGGCATTAGAGAACCGGGGCGTTGTGGCGCAATGGGATCGACGCGCCCAACGCCTGACGGTGTGGGACACGACGCAAGCGCCGATCCCCATTCGCAACGGGCTGGCGACGATGCTAGGGCTGGCGGAGAACCAGGTGCGGGTGATCGCGCCGTTCATCGGCGGGGGGTTTGGGCCTAAGATTATGATGTTCTACCCGGAAGAGATGCTGATTCCGTGGGCGGCGCTTCAGTTGAATCGGCCGATAAAATGGATCGAAGACCGCGCCGAGAATTTTCTGGCAACCACCCAAGAACGCAGTCAAGTCCACTGGTCTGAGATCGCCGTAGACGCCGAGGGACATATCCTGGGCGTCAAAGATGAATTCTTGCACGATGGCGGCGCTTATATGCCTTACGGCCTGACCGTGCCCTTGAACAGCCAATGCACCCTACTCGGCCCTTACGACATTCCCCATTACTACTCGGAATTTCGGGCCATATTCACTAACAAACCTATCGTCACCCCCTATCGCGGCGCAGGGCGTCAGCATGGCGTATTCGTCATCGAACGCCTGCTAGACAGCGCTGCGCGGGAATTGGGGCTGGATCGGGCTGAAATCCGGCGACGCAACTTCATCCCGCCCGACGCCTTTCCCTACAACAACGTGATTATTTACCAGGATTTCGCCCCATTGCGTTACGACAGCGGCAATTACGCCCCCTTGCTGGAAAAAGCCAAAGAGATGATCGGCTATGACGCCTTCCTGCGCGAAGAACAGCCGCGCTTGCGGGCAGCCGGTCGCCGCGTCGGCCTGGGTATTGTGTGCTACGTGGAAGGCACCGGCATCGGCCCGTATGAGGGCGCTAGGGTGCAGGTGCAAGCTAGTGGCAAAGTGACCGTCGTCACCGGCATCGGCACGCAAGGTCAAGGGCATTTCACCAGCTTCGCCCAAATCGTGGCCGACCAGTTAGGCGTCGACGCGACCGATATTCATATCACGACCGGGGACACCGATCAGTTTTACTGGGGCGCAGGCACATTCGCCAGCCGGGGCGCTGTCGTGGCCGGCAGTGCCATCCACGCAGCAGCCAGAGACGTGCGCGGCAAAATTCTCAAGCTGGCCGGCGAACTCTTGGAAGCGGCCGAAGAGGATGTAGAGCTTGTCGCTGGGGTGGCGCGGGTGAAAGGTGCGCCGGAACGCGCCATTTCGCTCGGTCGCCTGGCGCAGGCGGCTAACCCCCTGCGCGGGGCCGTCAAGCCCGGCGCCGAACCGGGCCTGGAAGCGACCAGTTATTTCGGCCCGGAGATGGGAGCGACTGCCAGCGGCGTGCAAGCGATGATCGTCGAAGTTGATCCGGAAACGCTGTTATTGGAGATCAAGAAATTCGTGGTGGTGCATGATTGCGGCCGGATCATCAATCCGCTCATCGTGGATGGGCAGGTGCAAGGCGGCGTGGCGCAGGGCATCGGCAACGCCTTTTACGAAGAGCTGGTGTGGGATGCCAGTGGGCAACTCCTGACCGGCTCTTTTATGGATTATCTGTTGCCGACGGCTTTGGATGTGCCCACGATTGAACTTGCTCATCAGGAGACGCCTTCACCGTTGAACCCGTTGGGCATCAAAGGGGTCGGCGAGGCGGGCGCAATCCCCGTGGGGCCATTGTTTGCTCAGGCGCTTGAGGACGCCCTGGCGGAGAGCGGCCTGGAAATCTTGGAGATACCCCTTAGCCCGAATCGGCTATGGCAATGGGTGTATGGGTCCAAATGATCCCGCTTGAGCGCGCGCGACACAGCCGGCTTGTCAGGCAATATGCTGACGCGGCCTGGGACTGGGTGCAAACATCACGCCGAGGGCGGGTGCTCCAGGCGCTGGGGCGGGCGTGTAACCTGGTGAATGAGCGGGGTGAGGTGTTGTCCCTGGTGACGACGGCGTTAGGGCCGGGGCCGTTTAGTTGGGTGATAGATGGGGAACTGGGGGAAATTTCGGCCGAATCCCCCCTCCTCCTACAACCCACGCTCCCCGCCCTCACCCTCGGCCCTTACCATATCAGCCTGACCGGCGCACAACGTTGGTCGGCCCGGCCTGATTGGGCCGCCTTACGGCATAGCGACCCGGCCGCCTGGCCCCGCGCCGCCTGGACGTTGCCCGGCGCCGAAGCCGCACTGACCGCCCTGACACAGGGTGTGGCGACCGGCGCGGCCGACTTGTGCCGGGGCGCCGTCCGGCAGTTAGCCGGGCGCGGCCCCGGGCTGACCCCTGCCGGCGATGATTATGTGCTGGGCGCGCTGTATGCCTTGTGGGTCTGGCAGCCGGCAAGCCCGCTCATCCAGCTGTTGGCAGACCTCGCCGCCCCACGCACCACCACGTTATCGGCCGCTTTCTTGCGGGCGGCGGCGCGGGGTGAAGCCACCTGGCATTGGCATGCGCTGGCGCAGGGAGCGCCAAACGCGGCGGCAGCCATTTGCCGGGTGGGGGCGTCGTCGGGGGCGGCGATGTGGCGGGGTTTTGTCGAGTGCGCGACGGCTTTAACGGATTCGGCCGAATCTTGCCTTTTATCCCCCTCCGCATGACAATAGACACAACCTACTATCTCAAGGAATAGCCTATGCCTGACCTGAAGACTCAGTTTGAGGAAGCCGTCGCCGCCAGCAAAAGCCTGACTAAACGGCCTGATAACGATACTTTGCTCCAGATTTATGCCCTCTACAAACAAGCCACCCAGGGCGACGCCGCCGGCTCCCGCCCCGGTATGTTTGACATGGTAGGTCGCGCCAAATACGACGCCTGGGCCAATCTCAAGGGCCTGCCTGCTGATAGCGCCAGACAAAAATACGTTGATCTCATCGGCTCGTTGAAGGCCAAAGAGTAGGCAACGGCGCGCACCCCACGTTGCAGACAGCCTTGCTAGAACAAGCCCGGCGGATAGTGGGCGGGCCATGCCCAACTCAGACCCCTGCCCCACCACACCCACCCGCTGGATTCTGAGGCCCCCACTGTTGCCACCATGTCGGACACTACCACCCGTTCACGCCAACAATATCTTGACGTCAAAGCCCAATACCCGGATACCATCCTCTTTTTCCGGCTGGGCGACTTTTACGAGATGTTCGATGAGGACGCCGAGCTAGGGGCGCGCGAATTAGACCTGGTCTTAACGGCGCGCCATCAGCGCGGCATGGACATCCCGATGGCCGGTGTGCCCTACCACGCGGCCGAAAACTACATCGCCCGTCTGATTGCCAAAGGCTACAAAGTCGCCGTCTGCGAGCAGATCGGCACCCAACTCATCAACGGCCTCATGCCGCGCGAAGTGGTGCGGGTCTTCACCGCCGGCACGGTTATCGAGCCGGGGATGCTAGATGCCGGCCGCAACAACTACCTGGCGGCCGTCATCCGCGATGGCGAGCGCGCCGGACTGAGTTATGCGGACATCACCACCGGCGAATTCGCTGTGGCCGTGTTTGAGAGTCGCCGGGCGTTGGTGGAAGAGCTGGCCCGATTGGATGCGGCCGAATTATTGGCCCCCGACGGCGAGCATAGCCTGACCGAGCAGGCGCGGGTGATCACCCATGTTCCCGCGCGCTATTTTGAATATGGCCGGGCGCGCCAACGCTTGCTCGATCACTTCCGCGTGAGCACGTTGGAAGGCTTCGGCTGCGAGACCAAACCTCTGGCTATTCAGGCCGCCGGAGCGATTCTGGCTTATCTGAACGACACCCAAAAAGGGTTGGTGGGCCAGATACAACGGCTGGCGACTTATAACCCGACCCGCTACATGGCTTTGGGCCCTAGCGCCCGCCGCAACCTGGAGCTGACCGAATCCATCGCCGGGGATAAGAAACATTCGTTGCTGGGCGCATTAAACAAGACGGTCACGCCCATGGGGGCGCGCCTGTTGCGCGAGCGCGTGACCCATCCCTTGCTGGACCTGGATGCGCTGAATGAGCGGCTGGATCAGGTGGAGGCGTTGTTCACGGATGGCTTGTTGCGGGCCGGCGTGCGCCAACAGTTAAAGACGCTATCCGACCTGGAGCGATTAACGACGCGGGTATTGAGCCAGAAGGCCACGCCCCGCGAACTGGAACAGATCGCCGCCACGTTAGAGGCGTTGCCGGCGGTGCGCGCCGGTCTGGCGGATTGTCCGCCGCTGGCGGCGCTGGCGCGGGCATTGGACGACTGTCGGGAAGCGAGTGACTTGATCCGGCGCGCCTTGGTGGAGGATGCCCCGGCCAATTTGACCAACAGCGGGGTGATCCGGCGAGGATTTTCGGCCGATCTCGACGGCATTCTCAACTCTTCCACCCACGCCCGGCAGTGGATCGCGGAACTGGAACCCCGCGAGCGCGCCCGCACCGGCATTGATAGTCTCAGAGTGGGCTTCAACAAGGTGTTTGGCTACTACATTGAAATCTCCCACGCCAAAAGCCGGCTCGCGCCCGCCGACTACATCCGTAAACAAACGCTGGTCAACGCCGAGCGCTACATCACGCCGGATCTGAAAGAGTATGAAACGCTGGTGCTGAATGCCGAAGAGCGCATTCTGGAAATAGAGCGCCGCATTTTCAACGAGGTGGCGCAACAAATCGGCCGATACGCGGACCGACTCCTGCCTACCGGCCAGGCCCTGGCCCAACTCGATGTGGCGGCGGCGCTGGCCGAAGTGGCGGCTAATCACGGCTATGTGCGCCCGCGCCTGACCCACGCCATCGAACTAGAGATCGTGCAAGGGCGGCATCCGGTGGTGGAAATGATCCGGCAGCAAGAGCGCTTTGTGCCGAACGACACGCATATCGGCCGAAACGATCGCGTCCAAATCCTGACCGGCCCTAATATGAGCGGCAAGAGCACTTACCTGCGCCAGGTGGCGATCATCGTCCTCATGGCGCAAATCGGCGCCTTTGTGCCGGCGCAGGCGGCCACCGTCGGCCTGGTAGACCGCATCTTCACGCGCATCGGCGCGCACGATGAACTCCACGCCGGGCGCAGCACTTTTATGGTGGAAATGGTGGAAACGGCCGAAATCCTCCACCACGCCACCCCCTACTCCCTGCTCATCCTGGATGAAATCGGCCGCGGCACCAGCACCTACGACGGCCTGAGCATCGCCTGGGCCATTGTCGAATACCTGCATAACCATTCTCAACTGAAACCGCGCACCCTCTTCGCCACCCATTACCACGAACTCACCGGTCTGGCCCAACTGTTACCGCTGGTCAGTAACTACAATGTGGCCGTGGCGGAAACGGGCGACCAGGTCGTGTTCCTGCATCAGATTGTGCCCGGCGGGGCCGACCGCAGTTACGGCATCCACGTGGCCCAGTTGGCCGGGTTGCCGCGGGATGTGGTAACGCGCGCCAACGAGATTTTGCTGGATTTGGAAAAACACGCCCCGACCGCCGCTGTTGAGCCAAGCCGTTTGCACACGGCGGCGCAAGCAGCGCTCTTCCCGGCATCCAGTCCCTTGTTGGATGAGCTTAACCAATTGGATGTCCTGGCGATGACCCCGCTAGAAGCCATCAACAAACTCTACGAATGGAGACGAAGATATGGCAAGAACTAACCACTCGCGCCTTTGGCCATGGATTTTGCTCGGCCTGGTTGGCTGCTTGTGGCTGATGGGTTGCCGAAAGGCGGCGCCCACTTCCGTCAGTTTCATGATTTTCGGCGATCCGGCCGAAAAGGCGGCCTATGACCAATTGGTCATTGCCTTCAAGGCCAAACATGCCGACATTGACGTGCAGGAAATTTACATCCCTTCCGATGGCGACTACCGCACGCGCCTGGCTACGGATTTCGCCGCCGGTTCGCCGCCCGACATCGCGCTCATGAATTACCGCCGCATCGCCGCTTTCGCCGCCAAAGACCAACTCGAACCGCTCGGCCCCTATCTGGCGGATAGCGACATCGTGCAACCCGACGACTTCTACCCGATTGCGCTAGAGGCGTTCACCTGGCAAGGCGAGGTTGTGTGCATCCCCCAAAACGTGTCCAGCCTGGTCGTTTATTACAACGAGAAGTTATTCGACGCCGCCGGTCTGCCCTATCCGGCGGATGATTGGACCTGGGACGATTTCCTGACAACGGCGCAGGCGTTGACGCAAGACAGTAACGGCGACGGGCAGATGGATCAATTCGGCCTGGGGATTGCCGCCTCGCTCTATCGGTTAGCGCCCTTCATTTGGCAAAACAATGGGGAACTCGTGGATATGCTGGAAGCCCCCCGGCAACTGGCATTGACGCGCTTCCCGTCGTTAACCGCCTTAGAGTGGTTCACGTCGCTCCAGACGGTCCACCATCTCGCCCCCAGCCGGGTGGAAGAGACGGCTCAGGATAGCGAGAGCCGATTCGTGGCGGGCACGCTGGCGATGTTCTTCAACAGCCGGCGGGTTGTGCCTGCCTTCCGGGAGATTACAGCCTTCACCTGGGACGTGGCGCCCTTGCCGCGTGGGGAATTCGCCGCGTCCATCTTGCATAGCGACGGGTATTGCCTGTCGGCGGCGGCCAAGAACAAGGATGCTGCCTGGGCATTTATTGAGTTCGCCAATTCGGCCGAAGGCCAGACCATCATCGCCGGCACCGGCCGCACAGTGCCCTCGCTCAAGGCAGTGGCCGAGTCTTCCGCCTTCCTGAATCCCGGTCAGGCGCCCAGCCGTAGCGCCGTGTGGCTCGACGCCATTCCCAATCTCCATCACGTCCCCATCCTGGCGCAATGGGCTGAGATCGAATCCGTGGCAGACGAGGAGATTGAGCGGGCTTTTTACGGGGAGATCACGCCTCTGGAAGCGGCGCAAAATGCCAAATGGCGCACGGAAGAGTATTTCCTGTTGAGCCAACAACCCACGCCCGCGCCCACGCCTTAGAAAAGCCTTGGGTTCAAGGTCCAGTCCGGACAAATCCGCCGGCCCGCCTGCCGGCGGATTACTATTGTCTGAAAAGACGGCTGGATAACCGGTAACCGACAGAGATCGTGCTATAATGCGCACGCGTGCCGGAAGGCGAAAATCGTGTGGCCCTGTCAATTTGGCGAGTGAAGTATGGCACAATATCGGCCGAATCTTGTCTCGGATGAAGCGAAAAGGCGTCCCCCCACGCGCGTGCGTTTGCCGCTGTGGGCCATCGTCGGCCTGTCAATCTTGTTGACGGCGTTACTGGCGCTAGGTGGAATCCGGCTGTTCCACTGGATGGTCACCCTTTCCTCTAATATAGGGGTGAGCAGCCTTCAGGCGCCCGGCATCGGCGAAGGCGGCGCCGTCCAACCCGGCGTCGCCAATCTTCCCGGCAACCCCTTCCCGACGCCGGCCATCACCGCCACCCCCGGCCCTTCGCTTTTCTCTGTAGACGCTTTCCAGGCCTGGACTGGCCGAGATCGCGTGACCGTCCTTTTGTTGGGCATTGACTTGCGTTGCGAGGAAAGCGGCCCGACACGCACCGACAGCATGATGCTGGTCACGCTTGACCCGGTCGGCAAGAGCATCGCGGCGCTCTCCCTGCCCCGCGACTTATGGGTGGAGATTCCTTACTATGGCCTGGATCGGGTCAATACCGCCTATTATGTGGGGGAAGCCAACGAATACCCCGGCGGCGGGCCGATGCTGGCTAAGGCGACGGTGGAGAACTTCCTGGGAATCAAGATCAACTATTACCTGGCGATTGATTTTGACGGTTTCATTGAGATCGTGGACGCAATTGGCGGCATCGACCTCAATGTGCCCGAAGCGATCAACGACCCGACCTACCCGGATCGCTGCTATGGTTATGAGGGGTTTTCCATTGAGGCCGGCCAACAGACGCTAGACGGCCAAACGGCGCTGAAATATGCCCGCACCCGCGCCACACTGGAAGGGGATGTGGCTCGCGCCGGGCGGCAACAGGCGGTTTTGTTGGCCGTGCGGGACAAGGTATCACGCCTGAATATGCTTCCCAAGCTTATTTCGCAATTTCCGCAGCTGTGGCAGATGGTGCAAACAAATGTACGCACCAATTTGAGCGAAGTCGAGATCATCCAACTGGCGCTCCTGGCGAAGGATATCCCCGGGGACAAGATTCGCAGCGAGGTCATTGATTACCGCTTTGTCTATAACGAGACGACGCCCGACGGCCGACAAGTTCTCGTGCCCAACCGCGTCGCTATCCGTGGATTGCGGGATGAACTTTTCACGGCTATTGCCGCGCCGCCGCCGGACATTACGAACTTGCCGCAGTTGGCGCAACGCGAAGGGGCGCGGGTGATGATAGAAAACGGGACGCCGACTTTCGGCCTGGCCGCCGCCACCCAAACCTATTTGGCGGCGCATGCCGTGACTGTGACGGGGGTGGGCAATGCGGATTCGGCCGAATATCCCACCACGCAGATCATCGACTTCGGCCAACATCCCAACACGGTGCTCTATCTGACGCAACTCATGGGCCTGCCTCCCCTCAACGCCACCACCAGCGATCTGCCCGCCGCCGATTATGACGTGCTCATCATCCTCGGCGCCGATTGGCAGATTCCCCAGGATAGCGGCGGTTAAGCCTGGTGCGTCAGGCGGTAGACGGCGCGACGACGCCAACCCGCTTCGGCGGCCACGCGTGTCGCCGCCTCGCCCGGCGGCAAACCGCCAGCCAGGAGTTCACCCAGGCGCGCGCGCACTTGCGCTTCTTCCCACACCGGCGGGGTCGGGCTGGCGCCGGCGACCACCACCGTCACCTCGCCGCGCACGCGCTCGGTTCGGCCGAAATGCATCAGCGCCTCCCCGGCCGGCCCGCGCCACAACTCCTCATACAACTTAGTCAACTCGCGCCCCACACACACCGAACGCTCGCCCAGAATGCTTTGAATATCCACCAGCAAATCCAACAGGCGATGCGGCGCTTCATAGAAGACCAGGGTATACGGCAACGCCGCCACGCCCTGCAAAGCCGTCCGCCTGGCCTTGGCCTGGCGCGGCAAAAAGCCGACAAAAAGGAATTGGTCGGTGGGCAAGCCGCTGCTGACCAGGGCTGTGATGGCCGCCGTCGGGCCGGGAATGGGGGTGATGGTGTGGCCGGCGGCGATGGCAGCTTGCACCAGGCGGTAGCCGGGATCAGACAGACCGGGCATGCCGGCATCGGAGACCAACGCCAGATCGGCCGAATCTAGCCAGGCCAGCAACTCAGGCACACGCTCCCGCTCGTTGTGCTCAAAGAAACTCACCAACCGCGTGTCAAGGCCGAAATGCTGCAACAGACGGCCGGTTGTGCGTGTATCTTCGGCGGCGATAAGCGGAACCTCACGCAGGATGCGCAAGGCGCGCAAAGTCATGTCTTCCAGATTGCCGATAGGCGTGCCGACCAGGTAGAGCGTCGCCATAGCAGGTGGCCGGCGGCTAACGCCGGCCGATACGGGGCGGGGATGCGGCCTGACTCATGGTTGGTTAAGGACGATCTGGATATTCGATTGAGCGCGCCGGCCGGCCAGCCAGGCTTCAAACGCCTGGCGCACCAATTCGGCGTGGCGTTCACTGCTGTAGGGGCGCTGAGACTCGCGCGCGGTGGTTTGCGCAATGTAATAGACCGTGGTTCCATCCGGGCGGGTTACAGTCAGGATGTCACTGATAGCGCCCGGTTCCAGGGCAAAAGCGGCCGCCTCAATCTCCGGCACGAGGAGCGTGCCCCGGTCGAAAAAGCCGATGTCGCCGCGGGTGATGGCTTTGTTGGGATCGGCCGAATACAAATCCAGCACGGTTAAAAAGTCGGCCCCATTCTGCAACTGCAACAACGCCGCCTGGGCTGTCGCCAAATCGTTCATCTGCATCACCCTGGCGCGCACAAACTCGGCGGTGTACGGGACATCGGCGGTTACTGCCTCGATCACCAGGCCGGCGAGCATTTCGGCCGATAATGCCTGCCGGTACGTTTCATCCGCCCAACCGTTTTGCGCCAACCACGCCGCATACGCTTCCGGCCCGCCCATGGCTGTGATCGTCTCGTTCAACTGCGCCTCAAGCTGCGCCGGATCTACCGCCAGCCCGCGCGCCTGCGCCTCCTGCCCAATCAACGCTTGCTCGATCAAGGCGTCTAGCGTCAACGTCACCAAAGCGGTGGCGGAAATCGTCCCGCTCAACCATAGTTGATAGCGCGTCAGTTCCGCTGTATACGTTGCCAACAAGATCGGTTGCCCATCCACCGTCGCCGCCAAAGGCTCCGGGGTAGGCGTCGGGGTGGGCGTTGTTGTGGGGGTGGGGGTCAGGGTCGGCGTGGCCGAAGGGGGCAGCGGTGTGGCCGAAGCCGCCGGCGCGGAAGCATTCGGGCCGGTCTGGCGACAAGCCACAACCAACCCGCCTCCCAATACAATCAACCCGGCCAGACAAACGACCAGAAAAAGGCGTTGCGTCATGCGGCGCGGCATAAACCCTGCCCGCTCATCAGCGGATGACATCCAACACCAGGGCGGCAATGATGAGAATGACCAACAACACACAGCCGATGCGCACGATGGTGTTGGCGATGCCGAACAAAATGCGCACACCGATGATTAGTACAACGATAGCGCCAATGGCGATCACAAAGTCGGGCAGGCCGCTGACGTTGATGCCGAGGCCGGCGAGAAATTGGACGATGGAATCAATCATGGTTCTTGCCTCATCACTTAGCGTGGTATGCGTTGAACATGGCCCGTCATGCACCGACCGGCAGCCAGGGCCAAGTATACCATGTCCGACACACAGGCAGAAAAAAGGCGCAGTGATGTGGCTGCGCCTTTTTAATGGGGCGTAGGCGGCTGAGATTTAGCTCAACCGACGACGAAATTCGGCCGATAATGCCGGCACAATTTGGAACAAATCCCCCACCACCCCATATTTCGCCAACTTGAAGATGGGCGCATCCGCCTCTTTGTTGATCGCCACAATCACTCTGGACGTACGCATCCCCGCCTGATGCTGGATCGCCCCACTGATGCCGCAAGCGATATATAGGTCAGGGCTAACCGTCTTGCCGGTCTGGCCCACCTGATGCTCATAAGGAATCCAGCCGGCATCCACAGCCGCGCGCGAAGCCCCTAAGGCGCCGCCCAGCACCTGCGCCAATTCGCGCACCGGAGCAAACCCCTCTGGGCCGCCCACGCCGCGCCCGCCGCTGACGATGATACTGGCGTCTGTCAGGCTCACGCCGCCCGCGCGCGCCTCCAGCCCCTCAATCTGAGTGGTGATGTCGTCGTCATCCACTGCGGCATCCACCCATTCGATGTCGCCTTCAGCGTCCGGGTTCGGCTCCAGGGCTTTGAACGCCCGGCTGCGCAGGCTGATGATCTGCAACCCCGCCGTCACGACCGCATCGCACAGAAGCTTGCCGGCGTAAACCGGATGGGTCGCCTTCACTTTATCGCCGACCAGCGTCAACTCTGTCGCATCGGGGATTAAACCCGCCTCCAGGTCGGCGGCAATCCAGGCTGTCAGATCGCGCCCCACACTCGAAGCGCCGGCCAGGATCACATCCGGCGCATGTTCACGCGCCAGCGCCGCTACCAATGGCCCGACGGCCTCTACCCGATGGCCGTCCAGCGAGGCAGCCTCACAGGCGATGACCTGATCCGCGCCATATTGAAAAGCGATGGCGGCGATGTCCTCCGCCCGGCTGCCAAACACCAGAGCCGTCACAACGCCATTGAGCTTGGTCTTGGCCGCGCCTAGCGTCTCACGGCTGATGGGCGGAATCTCTTCCCCATTGTGTTCGATATAAACCCAGACATTCATCAGATCACCTTCTCTTCAAAGAGTTTATCCGCCAGCTTACGGGCCACATCGGCCGGTGAATCGCCGGTGATAAATTCAGTTACAGTTTCGATCACGGGCATGGCATAGACATTTGACCAATCAACTTTGGCTACGCCGCGGCCATAAGCGCCGCTAATGCTCAGATCAGATTGGGTCCAGGTGGCAATGGTAGCCCGGTTAGCCTTGCGAATGCCCATAAACGAGGGGTAACGCGGCTCGTTGATCTCTTTGACCACACTGATAACCACCGGCAATTCGGCCGAAACGGTTTGCGTGCCGCTTTCGACCAGGCGCTTGACCGTAATCTTGCCGCCCTCGATTTTCTCGATGGCGGAAACAAAGGTCAGGGGCGTCCAGCCCAGCACACGCGCCACCATTACCGGGGTCATGCCGGTATCGCCGTCAATGGCTTGCTTGCCGAAGAGGGCAATGTCTGCGCCCGTCTTGGTGATCCCCGCCGCCAGGATGCGGGCTGTGCCTAAACCGTCCGAGCCTTCAAAAGCCGGGTCGGAGATCAGAATGGCATCACTCAAGCCCATGGCTAAACCGGTTTTGAGCGTCTCTTTGGCTTCTTCGGGGCCAACGCTGATGGCGACGGCTTCCGTTGCGCCATGTTTCTCGGTCAGGCGAATGGCTTCTTCAATCGCGTATTCATCCCAGGGATTAACCACCTGGGGTTTGCCGCCGGGGTCGCTCCAGCTCACCTGACCGTTATTGACCGTGAAAACGGCGGTGGTGCTGGGAGTTTGTTTCGTACACACGACAACTTTCATGGACAGGAACCTCCGTGATTAGTTAGGGCAGGTTTTCGGCCGATTTTCTTCCTGATCTGCTCAAGCCGGCGATTGCCAAACCGCCGGGTCATACGCGGGCAACTCGCAGCGCAAGCGCCGATCAGCCCGTTGGCCTAAGGCATATTCCGCTTGCATAAGTTGGTGAATTTCGCTGGTGCCTTCATAGATGACAGCGCCGCGACTATTCCGTAAATAACGCTCGATGTTGTATTCGTCGGAGTAACCATACGCGCCGTGGACTTGCAGGGCTTCGTTAGCCGCTTTGACGGACATGTCGGTGGCATACCATTTAGCCATCGAGACTTCGCGTGTGTTACGTTGGCCCAGGTTTTTCATCCAACCGACTCGCAAATACAGCAAACGGGCGCAATCATACCATTGTTGCATCCAGGCGATTTTTTGCTGGATCAGTTGGTGTTGGGCGATAGGCTTGCCAAAGGTCTGGCGCGTCTGAGCGTATTGAACCGATTCCTCCAGACAGGCGCGAATGAGGCCGGTCGCGCCGGCCGCCACCGTGTAGCGTCCGTTGTCCAGGCAGCTCATGGCGATTTTGAAGCCTTCGCCTTCTTCGCCTAGGCGGTGGGAGGCGGGCACGCGCACATCCCGGCAATGCACCCAACCGGTCGAGCCGGCGCGCACGCCCAATTTGCCATGAATGTCGCCGCTGGTCACACCCGGCATATCCCGCGTGACGATAAAGGCGGTGATGCCGCGCGCCCCAGCTTCAGGAGCGGTTTTGGCAAACCAGAGAAAGTGGTGCGCTTTGGTTGCCAGACTAATCCACATTTTTTCGCCGTTGAGAATGTAATCATCCCCGTCGCGGCGGGCAGTGGAACGGATGTTGGCGACATCAGAGCCGGCGCCGGGTTCAGTGAGGCAGTAACCGGCGTAACGTTCGCCACGGGCTTGCGGCGTTAGGAAGCGTTGTTTTTGCTCTTCACTGCCCCATTGGAGCAAGGCCAGGCTATTCAGGCCCATGTGCACGGACATGACGACGCGCAGGCTGGTGTCAATGCGTTCTAATTCTTCGCAGACCAGGCCGAGTGTGAAGTAATCGTAACCCTGACCGCCATAGCGGATGGGAAGGCTGATGCCGAGGATGCCGAGGGCTGCCATACGGGGCAGGGTGTCGGGGTGCATGGTTTGCCGGCGATCATTCTCTTTGATGATCGGCCGAATTTCTCTCTCGCCAAAATCACGCACCATTTCTGCGGCGGCCAAGTGTTCTGCTGTTAGATTAAGGTCAAACATGACGTGCCTACGGTCGGTTTTCCGCGTTGTAGATAGATGCTTGCCGACCCATAAGGGGATTATAGCCTTTTGCCCCAGGACTGGCAATATGGCGCAGTGCGTTATGACCGTTGGGTTTTTAGGGCGGCGACACGCCGAAGACGAAGACGCCATCGCGGCTATAAAGCGTCACGAGAGCGGGATTACGGCTGAGGGCGGCCGGATTGAAGAAACCGCCACGCTTGCCGACGAAGATGTGGGTGACATGCTGCTGACGGAGAAATTCGGCCGAATCCACCGCCGACCAATCCTTGATCTGTTGCGCCGCCTCGTTAAAAGCGATCACTTCCCTAAACAGCGACAAATTGTAGATATGGTCTATTGGCGGCGTTGTCACCGCCCGACCGGTCAACGGCAGCAGCCAGGCCCCGCCATCTTGCGCCGCCCAGGTGCTCCCCAACCAGCGCCAGGCGTTCACCGCCAGTCGCGCGTCAGGCGGTGTATGGGTCGCCACCCAGGCAATAGCCGGCAAATCCTCCGGTTGGGTCAGGATCGTGTCGGGATTGACGATGGTCACCTGAAAACGTAACCCGAACAAGATCAGCGCCAAGACGAAACCGCCGGCCAATGCATACGCCAACGCCTGCATCAGCCAATGGCGACTCGCCAGCCAACGCCACAATTGCCGGGCGGCCACGCCGAGCATCACGGCCACGGGAAAGAACAGCGTGATGTACAGGCTGTTGACATTCACCAGCCAGGTTTCGGGCAACCCTAGCCAGCCTCCGTTGAGGGCCAGGAAAAGCAAGCCTATCCAGGCGGCCAGGACGAGAGGCGCAGCGGCCCAGCGCGCGCCGCGCAGACGCGCCCGAGCGGCGACGGGCAAGCTCAGCAGTGCCAGAGCCAGGAAAACTCGCTCCCAACCAACGGTCACATAGGCGGTTGGGAAGTCGTTGTAACCGGCCGCCACATCGAAGAGGGCAGCCGTTGGCGCCAGGCGCGCTAATTCAATCAGGCGAGGCGCGGTCAGCCCCAAAGCCACGCCTCCGGCGCCCAACAACGTCCAGGTGACGCGGCTACGTCCTAGCAGCCACGCAAGCCCCGCGAACGGGAGATAGAGCAGGCAGACCCGCACATGCACAAAAAAGAGGCCGGCCGCCAGCCAGCCCAGGCCAAGCGCCAACCGGCGTCGGTCGGCCGGCGGAGCGGCGGCGGTGACGAGTTGCCAGGTGAGACCGACAAGAATGGGCAAAATCAACATGCCGGTCAACTGCGTCAATCGCGCCCAACTGACGTAGTAAGCGGGCAGGAAAAAGGGCAGCGCCACCAGGAAGGCCGCCGCAATGCCGACGCCCCGTCGCCGGGTGAGCAACCAGGCGGCCGCATAGACGGTCAAGGGGGCGAGGGCATTGAGCAGCTGTCCCAGGCTGAGGAGAACGCCGGGCAGCGGCCAGGAGGTCAGGGTGAGCAAACCGGCCG
The DNA here is from genome assembly GCA_041918535.1 of Chloroflexota bacterium. Taxonomy (GTDB): domain Bacteria; phylum Chloroflexota; class Anaerolineae; order Promineifilales; family Promineifilaceae; genus DAOTXO01. The sequence goes on along the minus strand of JAYRVN010000365.1, from coordinate 5,011 downwards.
GCAAGGTGTGAAAGCCGGCATGGTATTCAAAGCGATCAACGGGCAACCAGGGTTGGTAGTTGGTGATCATCTGACCGCGTTGGGTCATGATGGCAGTGATCAGGGCGTGACGGCTGGCGTCAACCCAGGGCAGGGCGGCCAGGTCGCGCACAGCCAGCCAGCGGACGGCCAGGCCGACGAGCAGGCTGGCGCAGAGGAGCAGGTGTTGGGGGTGAAATGGGACGGCCGGAGGAGATTTCGGCCGAATCCACCCGCTCACGCCGAGCGCCAGCCAGCCTACCCCCAGGACTCCCCACAACAAGCCACGGCTCCACTGACCGCCGGCCAGCGTCAGCCAATACCAAGCCAAGGGCCAACCAGCTGCCCCAAAGGCCAGCGCCACCCCCCAACGCGCTGCAGGGTCCCAACCGGCCGTTCGCCGCCCCAGCAGCCTCAACCCCAGGCAGCCGGGCAAGGCCAGATAGCCCAGCGCCAGTAGTGTGGCCGGGCCGTGCGCGCGCGCCAGGGGGCCTAATTCCCGCAGGGCCGCAAGGGGCGTGAGCCGATAGCGGGTGATAAACCGCAGATCGGCAACCGGTGTAGATGGGCCGTTCACGACGCGGAGATCGCCGTCGGCATAAACATCCAGGTCGTAACCCCAGGCGGTAACGGCATTGTTGCGGAAGCCGCGCAGGCGCAGGGTGTAAGGAGATTCGGCCGAATCGGGTTGCGGTGGGAAACGCAGGGTCAAGGCCTGATTATGGGTAAGCGCGGTCACCCGATAACTTTGCGCGGCGACAATCAGCCCATCGGTTTGGCGCAATTCCAGGGTTAACTCCGCTTCAGCCGCCGGCTCAACCCCTTCATAGCGCACCACCAGAATTTCAACCTCTGTCAGCCCGTTATGGCGTGGGGCAAACGTCTGTTGCAAGCTCAATGCGCCATCCGGCAAAGGCGGCGCGGCATCCACCAGCGTTTGCGTCAGGTCTACCGACACCACTGGGGCCGGCCAACCCGCCGCCCAGGCCCAAGCCGCCACCAGGATCACGCCAATCAGGCCGGGCAGCCAAAACCAGCGGCGCGTTAGCTCACGGGCCTGGTCGGCAAGCGTTACGGGAGAAAAAGCGGGGGACATGGGCCGGAAATACGACGGGGTCACCTTGTCGGCAGGTGACCCCGGAGAAAGTGGTGCCAGTTGGACTTGAACCAACGACCTAGGGCTTATGAGTCCCTCGCTCTGCCGACTGAGCTATAGCACCTTGACGAACTTATTATAGCCGCACCGCACCGCCGAGGCAACCACCCCGCGCGGCGCGCGGCGCGGGCGGGCGTCAAATTCGTTGCTGCAGTCAGGGGGCCGGCAGCGACCTTCGCCTTTAGCGCAGCGGTCGTTAGCCCTGAACCGGTTTCAGGCCGGCGCTGTGGCAACAAGCAAACACAAGCGGCACGCGCCCCAACTCATCCATAAAAAGACCTGCTCACAGGCGTATGACCCAGCGGGCTCACCTAAACGACCGTCATCACCGGCGGGCGTCAGTTCGTCCAGTGCATCTGCCTATTGGCCGGCCATTTGCCTCAAGAAGACTCACCCGCGATAGTTAAAATGCGCTGGCGCAGCTCATCCGATATCCACATCCCCGTATCACTCAGACGATCTACAAGCGGCGCAATATGCGGAGTCACGCCTTGCTCTTTAGCTTTCAGCAAAATCCGGAGAGTTCCCCAGACAACCAAACCCGCCGCCTGTGCTGTCCTACGCGCCAGCATATCATCCAGCAATACAACCCGTCTCGGGTTCTCCAGGGCTAAGGCCATTGCCATCAACTCACCTGCCCCTAAATCTAACGCCAACCACTCCGAAGGCATCGCACGTGGATTAACGATCTGTACCCAATCATAATGAGCAAGCGTGGGAACATCATACCCCTTGCGCTGACCTTCGTGTAATTCAGCGGATACAGCAGAGGGTATCCACAATTCCTGAAACAACTGGCGGAGCCAATCCACGACGCCTATCCGATACAGGTACAGAAGGGGGGAAGTATTACTGATGGCATCAGGCATGTTGGTCTTCCAATTCGCTCAGTTCAGCTTGAAAGGGAAACACCTTATAACGTCCCAAGGCTAACAAAAATTCAACACGCGGCATCCCCGCCAACTCCGCTGCACGCCCAGAAGACAAGCGCCCAAGCTCATAAAGCTTGACAGCAGCCAGAATTTGTAATTCTCGCGCAAAAGATGTTTCATCCATCTTTTCGGCCAGTAAGACCTTTTCGGGAATATTAAGAATAACTTGCCGTGTCGTCATAGCTGCTATCTCCTTTACCTAATTCTACATGGCTTGGAGGTTCTGCGCTTGCATCATGCTCTGGTTACAGTGATTCGAAATATGGGGCCGCTGTGGGCACCGTTCCCAAAAATAGCCAGAAATGGATGCAAAGTGGGAATTTTGCGCGTCAGAAAGGCGGGTTTTGCATTCACCACCCCTCCATAATCGTTACATTTAGCGTTGCCGAGCCGCCGGGGTGGGCGTCAGACTCGTTGTTACAGTCAGGCGACCGGCGGCGGCTGTCTTCTTAGGCGCGGCAACCGATAGACCCCAACCGGTTTCAGGCCCTGGTCGGCGCCGGCGTCATGGCGCCGTGCGGCAAACTCTGATCTTGTCTGTCCGCTGCAATCTCACCGGGCAGCCAGCCCCCCGTCAATCCACGAGGACCATCGCTCTGGTCATTAGTCAGCATTGTTGGGTAGCCAGTCCGCTCAATAATGCAAACAATCCATCAATAACATCTACAATAAACCGATTATGGCCAAAAAACAGGCGAGGTCTCGTCCTGATCTGCAAACGTGATTTGAATGACTTCTTGAGAGGAGAAATCTAACACGTAAATATTCCAATTGCCGAAATATGATTCATCCTCAGAATAATAGTTAGAGTTTTCCCATACATTCGGATCCCTGGCCGAGAAAACAAGAAAGTCACCACTCTGTGACCAATCTAGATCAGTGGGAAGTCCAAGACCTTGTATTTCAAACGATCGTGCTTCTGTCCCCTCTAAATTGATGATACGAATAAAAGATTCCATCACACTCGGTGAATACCCTATGGCGATTTGTGAGCTGTTAGGCGACCAGGCAAGCCCTTGACTTCTTGTGAAATTCAAAGGTATTCGTTCTTCTACTATTTCCGGTCTATCAAGCCACAAAACGGCTAATGTGGAAGATCTTATGAACGCAATTTTTAGACCATCTGGAGACCAAACAGGGTGCAAATCCCGAGAGCTATCTTCAGTTAGCCGCTGTTGCTCTGAACCATCAGCGTTCATCATATAAATCTCTGACTTTTCCCAGCCGCCGTCCCTATCTGATATAAACGCGATTTTTGTGCTATCAGAAGACCATGTCGGTGAATAATCATCATATGGGTGATCTGTCAACTGTGTCACATTGGTTCCGTTAGCATCCATGATATAAATATCTCGATTATCATTTTGCTCCGAAACAAAAGCTATATGCTCTCCATCTGGAGACCAGGCTGGCTCACTATCGGCGAACAGATTGTTTGTCAGACGTAAGCGATTTGTGCCATCAGCTTCAATGACATAGATCTCCTGTTCTCAGTATGGATCTGCGACAAAAGCAATGCGTCCTTGGCCAGTTAGTTGGGCGGCTGATATCGTCAATGTAGGCGTTGCAGTCGGATTAGTTGGTGAGACGAGAGATGGCTCCCCCTCGCAGTTTAACACGGGCACATAGTCTCGGGGTAGACCAGGATAATATCCAATGTGACGCGGTGTCTCATGCGGCAACAATGGACGAGCAATAATGGAATAAACGTTGTTCCCTTCCTGAAAATATTTTTGTGTTAGTTGTCGCGAAAAAAGGTTGAAAATGGGCTCAACCCATTCACCTTCCACTAAAATAATGTTTTGATCTCGATCTGACCATAACTGCTCTAGTTCCGGCAGGTTTGACGGCCACAAATGGGGCGTTAATTGAGGATTAGGTGTTACTTCTTCAATCCAAAGCCTTAGATATGTAGGGATGTAAGGCGTCAATGGTTTAGCAGGACGATAATTCTCAATCAGATCAACCCCTCTTGCTAATTCCTTGACCAAATATTGTACTTGCGGGCCATAAAATGAGTAAACGCTGTTTTCGACCTGTATTATGAGTTCGCCTGCACCTGCGCCCTTCCTAGGTTGAGTAAAAAACTCATCAGGGGGTTCTAAAAATCCAGTGGCTTCAATTTGCTGGCGCAAAATACACATTTCTGATGGCGTCAAGGTGGTTTCAGAAAAAGCAATAGATTCTCTATAAACACCTTCTCTAAGAAGAAATTGACCATCTCCATAAATAATCAATGCTGGTGTAAAACGGCCGAAGTAATCATCTGTATTACTGCCGCCATCACCACCATAACCCCCGAATGAAAGGAATACTTGTTTAGTTTCATACTCCATAAAATTAGGGGTGACAGTAGGAAATGGCAGCATTGGTTCCAGAGGTAGTGGGATGGGTGTTTGAGTCGGTGAACGCACAGGTGGGTGTATCAATGTCGGCATTACTGTCGGAACTAATGCCAATGAAGGAACCGCTGTTGCTGTGGGGCTAGGCTCCGGAGAAGTAGTCGGTATTTTGGCCATGACTGTGGTTGGTGTGGTTGTTGGCAAAACCGTTGGCGAAACGTAGGCGATGGTTACCGAGGGGCGTTCATTAGTTTGACATCCCGTTGTGAACAAAACAACAAAGAGAAAAAAGAGAAGTAGCTGCGGTTGAAAACAAGCCGATTTAGCTAACATTTAAGGTTGCCTATCCTATGCAGAGTATGAATCGATCATAAGTCAAGTTGACCATTTTCTTTGGATGATCGATCATTGGTTAACCACCGATTTCACTACCGGACACTTTTAAAGATGCGTGTATAAGACTGGTCTGACGGTTATCACTTGGGTATAGTCTCTAGTTCACCAAAAACTGGAGGTCTACCATGAGTGACAACCGTCGTGTTTATAGTCGCATAAAATCGAGT